>JADFYB010000208.1:0-1485 GCA_015233245.1 Nitrospirota bacterium
TTTGCTTTGCCATGTTTCTTATCTAATTCATATATACGCGCTAACAGAGAGTGGGCTTTTTCTGTTTCCTTGATTTCTAATGATTTTATAGCATGTTCAATTGCCTCATGATATTTTTTAAGGTTAAAATACGATAAAGCAAGTTGGTAATATATGTGTTCTTTGTTTGAAGGGCTGCTCTCCAATGAAAGAGACTTATTAAATGCTTCTAAAGCCGCCTTAAATGATTTAAGTTTTAAATAAATATCTCCTTGTAAAGAAAATATTTCTGCTCTTCCACCATCGTTGATTTCATATTTTGCGGCATTCTCTAAAGAAATCAAAGCTTCGTTAAATTCATCTTTTTCTTTGTATATCAAACCGAGTGCTTTGTACATATCAGCCCGTTAGGGTGATAGCGTTAACGCTGATTTAAAAGCTGTTATTGCATTATCAAAATCTTTGTTGTCTATATGAGTTAAACCAATAGCAATATGGGGCAGGGGGTCAAATTTATTAAGTTCTTTTGCTTTGTTAAAATACATCAACGCATCATCAAATCTTCTATCTTTTTTTGCTTCTATCCCCTGAGTTAAGCTGCTGGTAAAATCACTTGAATCGGTAACAATCAATGTCAAGCCCTATGTTTTAAAGTGTCCATATAACTACTGTACGGAATCTTGTTCTTAGATATCATTTTGTCAAGTAAATCATATTTATTATAAAACGTTTGAGATTCTATCTCATCATTTATTGTTGCACCACTATTAATTCCATTGTTTATTTCGTCCATGAATTGCAACTCAATTTTATATCTCACATTTTCATCAAGCAATTGGGTTTTCTCTTTTATCTCACTTATTAAGGCTATGTTAAGCCTATGCGAATTCTCAATTCCATTATTAATCAGTTTTGTTACACTTGGAGGAATATGGCTAAATGATAATCTATTTGAAATAGAATCAAGCTTTCCTGAAAGGCTTTCATAGTTTCCATCTTTGTTGGTCTTTTGTATTTCGATATTAATTATGTTGTGATATTTTTTCATAATGTAGTTTTCTATTTCATATCGCTTTGGGATATCATGCTTTACAAATACACCATACGCCTTATCCGCCAACTCATTTCCTTTCTTGTAATCATTACGTAAGAACTCAAACCGTGCCTGTAAAAAATCAATATAAGCAAATTTTATTTCATTGTGCTCATTAAATATTGACTCTGATTTTCTTGCAAATCGTATTTCCTCTTCAATAATATTTATTGTCTCATCATTTATTTTATGAGGCGCCTCTTCAAGTTCCTCTAAATTTGATACAACATAAGCATAATGTGGATTTTCAGGTTCTTCTTTATCTGATTCTCCTAAAACATCATTGGTTCTAAAAAACGTTTCTACCTCATCCCTGATTTTAACAAACATTTCTCTACTCGCTATTTTGTAATGCTGCCTTGGCCTGCCCTTTGTTACAGTGGTACCATCAGTCATTGTCTTATCATATAAAA
>JADFYB010000208.1:1495-4639 GCA_015233245.1 Nitrospirota bacterium
GTAAGCAGGGATACAAGTTCAAGGGTTATTTAGAAGCCTTCTTAGCACTGATTCTACACCAGGGTAGCTTGAATCTGTCATCATTGCAATTTTATTTACAGTAAACATATCTGTGTCCAAAATCGCACGTTTTACCTTGATAGACACTTTACCAAAAGTTGACATTTCTGTTCTCCATTCTCGTTATAGTTAATCTATAACATTATTTTACGTTGTTTACATTAATCTGTCAAGTGACGGAATAATATTTCTTAAATTCATTTTTAAGGACATCAAGAAAATTTGTTATGGGGTCATCGGTTTTGAGAGCAGCCATAAAAAGTTCATTGTAAAGATTTTCATCCAGATCTTCTTCATAAAAAGATTTGATCCATTTATTAACTAAATCTAAAAAATCTTCTTGTAAAATTTGATAATTTGAATTTGAATTATAATCATGTGATGCAACTAAAAAGGTTATTTCAAAAAAAATCTCTATACCGGTGTTAAAACCACAACTGTTTGTATAATTGTACAAACGTTTACTATATCGCCCAATCCTGGCATGTTTTCCTTAGGAGGTTTCTTACATCATTGACAAGTCCTCTCGCCTGCTGTATCATATCCTATGAGATTGCTGGAGTGCAGCAGATAGTGGCAGGCTGAGAAAACAAACATAATGTACGTTGTATCCATTTCTGTTTTGATAATTGGCGGGTTAATCGCTGTAATATCCGGCAAGGCTGCCGGGTTTGCCTCTGTTTCGGCTGTTGCTGTTGCATTTGCTTGTAATTTATTTCTCTCTGTCCCGCCGATTTTCTATAACGATGTCCCCTCTTACGTTCTCTATTTGCAGAACCCTATGGGTATTGTTAATTTTGAGATTGACTCACTGTCCGCCTTTTTTCTTATTACTGCCTCTTTCATCTTCTTTGTTACGTCAATATACTTGTACGGCTGTATGCCTAAAGAGAACAGAAAATTCCACTTTGCATTTTTTAATTTTCTATTTGTCTTAGTTATGCTTGTGCTTACTGTGAAAAATTCAATCGGCTTCTTAATAACCCTTGAACTTGTATCCCTGCTTACCGTATTTTTAATCCTTTATGACCACAAAAGCCAAAGAGTCCAAAAAAGTGCCGTTTACTATCTTATTGCTATGCATGTTGCCACGGTTTTTCTGATTATCCCAATTATCATTCTTATAACTGCTACTGGAAACATGGACTTCAGCGCTTATAAGGATTTGCTTGCATCGGCTTCAGAAATCCAAACCCCTCTTCTATGCCTTTTTTTGCTAGGGTTTATCTTTAAGGCGGGATTCGTTCCATTTCACACTGCTAACACATCAGCCCTCTCACAGGCTCAGCCTGCAATTTCAACCGTTATATCCGCTGTTGTTATACAAATCCCTATTTACGGCCTGCTGCGCATTATTACGCTTACAGATTCCACGCCTCTTTTTATCGCATACACGTTTCTTTTCTTCTCGGTCATAACCGCTCTCTACTCGGTCACTAATGCACTGACTCAAAAAGAGTTAAAACAAATACTTTCATACTCGACTGTTACAAACATCGGCATTATCGGCGTTGGAATATCTGTTGGGCTGCTTGGGAAAGCTTACGGAAAACCCCTGCTGGCTCTGCTTGGATTTACTGGCGTACTGTTTCATATTTTTAACAGCGCAGTGTTTATGGCTACCGCGTTTTTTGCCTGTGGCTCTGTGCATTTAAGCACTGGCACTAGTAAACTGACAGAGTTAGGTGGGCTCATAAAAACCATGCCTGTTACGGCTGTTTGTTTTCTTACCGCTTCTTTGTCAATCTGTGCACTTCCTCCTTTTAACGGTTTTATCAGCGAGTTTTTTATCTGTCTCAGCCTTGTAACCACCGAGACCTCATCCTCCGGTGCTCTGATAACCTCGCGGGTCATTGCAGCGGCTGCTCTTGCCTCTGTAGGGGCATTGTCACTGATAGCTTATGTCAGGGCATTTGGCATTATATTTACCGGAGTTCAGCGTTCCCAGCTTACGGCTAAGGAAAACCCTCGTTCCATACTTATACCAATGGTGATTCTGTCAGCCGTTTGTCTTATTGTAGGAATTTTCCCATTGCCTGTGACAGCACTCATAAAAACTCCTGCAATGTTGATTTCAGGAGTTTCTGGTTTTGCGCTAAATGATGCCCTGATGCCTGCATTTTCCGTTTCAAAAGCATCGTTTATTTTTCTGCTTTTTATCTTTGCGATACTTGGCCTTAAACACATTTTACTAAAAAAACGTACAACTGTCACGGCAAAAACTTGGAACTGCGGTTATGAAAACGTAAGCAGCCGGATGCAATATACCGCATCCTCACTCACTGCCCCTCTCATTAATCTGATACAGCCTATTGTGGCAAAGGGGGAGTCTGCAGGAGGTGTTTTCTCACCGAAAGGCGACGAAATAGATCAGATTGACGTTGAGGATACCGATGCCCGCTTAAGCACCATTATCCAGATACCGGGAGTCTCTCAACTTTCAAGAAAGGACTATTTCTTTCCACAAGTGCAGGTTCACCATCAAACAGAACATCTTGATTTTATTGATCACTACGTAGTGGGAAATATTCTTAAAGCCTTTAAACGTTTCTACAACTTATTTGCATGGATACAGACCGGTTATATAGGACACTACCTGTTCTATATGCTGATAACTCTGCTTGTGTTTCTCATAATCTCTGTCTGGAGACTGCTGTGACAGCAGAGACTCTGTTTCGCTATTTGCTGATGCTTGTACTGGCAGTGTTTATGGCTGGCATGATTGTAAAGGTGAAAGCAATGTGGGCTGGCAGATACGGAGCACCTTTATTTCAACCGTTTTTTGAAATTATCCGGCTTTTTAGAAAATCACAGGTTATTAGTGAAACATCCTCGATGGTCTCCACTTTAGGGCCAACACTTGCACTTGCCTCAGTGTTAGCTGCCGCTATGGTTGTTCCTGTGGGCGGCGGTGCTGCAATTATGAGTTTTAAAGGTGATTTCATATTCTTTGTTTATGCTTTGGCTGCTGCAAGGTTCTTTAGTGTTATCATTGCACTTGATACCGGAGGCAGTATAGGCGGCATGGGAGCAAGCAGAGTGGTCACTTTTTCAGCATTAATTGAACCGGCTTTTTTTATAATT
>JADFYB010000209.1 GCA_015233245.1 Nitrospirota bacterium
TCGTACAGATGTTTACAGCGGTACCAAGATCATCGGGAATTCCGTTGAGTTTTCTATAGGTTTTTGCGCGTTCGCCGTTCCATGAGTTGAACACTGCATCAATGGCGGCCTTCAGCTGCTCCATTGCATCCTGGGGAAAGTCCGATTTGGTTTCCTTTTTATAAAGGGCCTTAAACTTCACCACGAGGTCTTTCAACTGCTCCACGTTGAGGTCTGCATCGTACTTTACTTTTGCTTTGTCTTTTGCCTCGTCAAGAACATGCTCAAACTTCATCCTGTCAACGCCCATAACTATTGAAGCAAACATCGTGATAAAACGTCTGTAAGCGTCATAAGCAAACTTTTCGTTACCACTTCTTGCTATAACGCCTTTGATGGTGTCGTCACTAAGACCGAGGTTTAGAACCGTGTCCATCATGCCGGGCATAGAAAACTTAGCGCCGGAGCGTACTGAGACCAGAAGCGGCCTCTCAGCGTCGCCAAACTTCAGATTCATAATTGCTTCGACCTTCTTAAGGTCCTCCATCGCCTGATCCCACATCCCATCTGGGTACTTGGCACCGTTTACAAAATACTCGTTACAAGCCTCCGTGGTTATTGTAAACCCAGGGGGCACAGGAATACCGAGCTTGGTCATCTCAGAAAGACCGGCTCCTTTACCGCCGAGAAGGTCCTTCATAGAACCGTCCCCGTCAGCCTTACCATCACCAAAGAAATAAACCCACTTCTTTGCCATACACTTAATCCTCCTACTTATTTTTGGTACTGATTATACTCTACTAAAGTCCTTATCTAAACGACACACTTTAACATATATTTACAAAAAGTTTCAACATATTTTTTGTTTTTATCAATCAAAAAATTTTTGGTCAGAGCAAAAAGGACTGTGACTGAAATTGGTCTGATTTAACCTATTTTTTCAAAATACTGTTTAAAGTTTTTAACGGATGTAAGATCATGTTTTTTAAATCGTCAGGGGCATTGCTGTCTTTATACTTTTTCAACAACCTGAATTCAAGCATTGTAATTGAATAAATTATATCTTTACTCATTCTCTGTGCCTCTTCAAAATCTACTTGAGCCTGCGCATCCAATCGTGTGCTGATTCTGGGAGCATTATGCCACTTAACTACTCTTTCTGCCGCCAGATGGAACATCTTATGGCTGCTCTCAAGCAGATCAATCTCAGGGATATTTGCATACAGCTTTATCGCCTCACTATACAGCCACTGGCCTAATTCACACTGGTCATACGAGCCTATGTCAAATATTATATCTTTCTTTTTCAGAGCTAACTCAAGCTGATATGCCCATTCCACATGCTTTAACCGTGCTATCATAATATCTATCATCTGTCAAAACCGCCTTTGGTTTAGTTGATTTATATACATTATAATTATAAACATAAAATCACATTGTGATATCGTACAAGATATATTTGTTATTGTCAACATCACAATGCTTAAACAGACTCCGAAAGGCTCCGCAAAACCGATTTTTCACCGAGGATTTCCTTAGCCTCTCCCAGCAGATAAAACGAGCCAGCCACAACTATCAGTGTGCCGGGGCGATACAAGGCTGCAGCTTTTTTAAGTGCTTTTGCAACTGTTGCTGTTATGTGAAAGCTTTTATCCGTGAATTTCCGTTGAACCTCAGACAGTAAACTTTCCGGTTTTTCAGCCCTGTCATAAGAAAGTGTGGTAAATATGACCTCATCCGCAGCAGGTACTATCTCGTTAACCATCCGTCTCCAGTCTTTGTCTGACATTGCAGCAAAAACTAAAATTATCCGCTCATATGATGAATCAGGGTTTCCACTTTTTAAATATACACGACAAATTGTCTCAGAGAGCATTGTCAGAGCCTCAGTATTGTGCGCTCCGTCAAACAGAAAATGGATGCCGTCAATTATCTTCAGCTCACACCGGCCATGCCACTTCATTTGCTTAAGTGAGCTTCTGAGTAACTCCTCGCTGCCACATATTTTGCCGCTTTCTCTGATGAGTTCCCACGCTCTTACGGCAGAGCTCACATTTGCCGCCTGATGAGCGCCAACTACCGGTATAAACAGCCCGTCTATTGCACTTTTACCGTGGTAATTAAAGATAGTTCCTTCTGGTGTGCATTTAACGGCATCTGTTGAAAAATCCTCTCCGTATAGATATATCGGGCTGTCTTTGCACACATTTTTAATCACAGCTAATGCTTCAGGTTGTTGTGATAAGACGATAAGCGGCACTCCGGTTTTAATTATTCCGGCTTTTTCAAATGCTATTTCCTCTATCGTGTTGCCTAAAAACTGCTTATGGTCCTCACCGATTGTTGTTATTATAGAAACAGCAGGGGTTACAACATTGGTTGAGTCAAAACGTCCTCCCATACCGGTTTCTAAAACAGCCCAGTCACACCCCATATTTCTATAATAAAGAAAAGCCATAGCGGTTACAAATTCAAAGAAAGTAGGCTGTATATCAGGCCGCTCTTTGAGAGCCTCTAAAATCTCACCTGTCAGATTTACAACGTCGTTTTCCGAAATCTCCGTGCCGTCAATTGTGATCCGCTCGTTAAATCTAACCATGTGGGGAGAGATAAAAAGACCGGTTTTATAACCCGATGCGCTAAAAATACTCTGCATGGCTTTTGCCGTGGTGCCCTTTCCGTTTGTGCCTGCAATATGAACGGTGTTTAAGGCGGTTTCAGGGTTATCTAAAAGAGCACAAATCCATTCTATGTTTTGAAGGCCTAATTTAATCCCGTACTTTTGGAGTGAGTACAGGTAACTGATTGCCTCAGCGTAGTACATCAGGCATATTTGAGGTCAGAATGCGGATAATATTGGAAAGAGTTGTCTTTAACTCTCTTCTGTGGACAACCATATCAATCAATCCTTTTTTAAGCAGAAACTCTGCTTGTTGAAAATCCTCTGGCAACTGGCGGTTAATGGTTTGTTGGATTACCCTTGCTCCGGCAAAACCTATAAGACTTCTCGGTTCGGCTATAATTATATCGCCAAGCATAGCGAAACTTGCGCTTACCCCGCCAAAGGTGGGATCTGTTAAAACTGTGACGTAAGGTATTAGCTCCTCCTTTAAGGCAGCTATAACTGAGCTCACCTTAGCCATTTGCATAAGAGAGTAAATCCCCTCCTGCATCCGAGCCCCACCCGATGATGTAAACACAATCAGCGGTAACCTCTCAGCGACAGAGCGTTCAGCAGCTCTTACGATTTTCTCTCCCACCACAGAGCCCATACTGCCGCCCATAAAGGAGAAATCCATTATGGCCAGTACCACAGGCTGACGGTTTATCGCAGCCTTGCCGGTCACTACTGCCTCTTTGAGACTGCTTTTCTTTTTGCTGGCCTCTATCCGCCCTAAATAAGCAACAGTGTCTTTAAACTCAAGCGGGTCGTCTGGACTGAGATGTGCGTCCATCTCCTCAAAACTGTTACTGTCTGCTGTCAGCGCTATTCTTTCTCTGGCTCCTATCCGGAAATGATAGTTACACTTGGGACAGATTTTAAGGTTCTTTTCAAATTCCTTGCGGTAGATTATCTCCTTACAAAGCGTACACTTAACCCACAATCCCTCAGGAATTTTCACTTTTCTGTGTGTTTGTGTATCTATGGGTTTCTTAAACCATGGCAAGTCAGCAGGTCTCCTATATAGCCTTTCTTAGACTAATTATATAATCTGTGAGAGCTTTTTCGTCGTTAAGCATAGTTGAGACGATAGAGCTGCCAACAATTACACCATCTGCATGAGCAGCTATCTCACTGGCATCCTCCGGAGACTTTATCCCAAACCCAACGGCTACGGGTTTACCGGAAATTCTCTTTATCTTTTCAACCATACCCTTAAGCTCAGCACTTATGGTAATGGTTGAGCCGGTAATGCCTGTCAGGGACACGTAGTATATGAACCCGCGGGAGGCCTCAGCGACAAGCTGGATTCTGTCTTCTGTAGAGGTTGGAGCAAGGAGATATATAGTATCAAGGTTATTTTTCAAAGCCAGACCCCTAAAGCCAGGTTCCTCGTCAGGGGGCAAGTCAGGAACTATTACGCCATCGACACCACTTTGCACAGCATCAAGTATAAAGTGCTCCATCCCGTACTTAAATACTGGGTTAAAGTACGTCATAAGAATGATTGCTATGTCAGTTTTCTTACGCAAACCGGCAACAAGAGACAGAACTCCTCTGAGAGTAACTCCGTTTTTAAGAGCAATATCAGCAGCAGCCTGAATTGCTGGGCCATCGGCAAGAGGGTCTGAAAAAGGCACTCCCAACTCCACAATGTCGCATCCAAGCTGAGAGAAGTTTAATACCCACTCCTCAGTCTTTTCTATAGACGGGCACCCTGCCATTATGTAAGGGATAAACGCTTTTTTCCCTTCCCTTAAAATGGCCTCGAATCTCCGGCTTATTCTTGTTTTCTGTTCCACTTTCACCTTCTTAAACCTGTTTTAAAAAAATTATCTCGCATTTGGATTAGTGAAAATACCAAAAAACCCTTTTAAGGCATTCCCGATAGATTGCGGCACATCTGACGGGGGCGTATCCTCCGGTCTTTGCACAGGTTCAGGTTTTGGCCTGTTTTCATCG
>JADFYB010000210.1 GCA_015233245.1 Nitrospirota bacterium
ACGATTATTATAGGCAAAAGCCAAAACTTCTTTCTTTCTTTTAAAAAATCCCAAAGCTCTTTCAAAATCCCCATAGCGTATCTCCTCTGTTGTGTATTAATAAAACTCTAATCCAGTACAAATTCCTCTTTCCAATTTCCTTTCTCAGGCAAAGGTGGCTGAGCTGACTTATCAAACATAAAATTACCCATTACGAGGCAATCCATATCGGTTCTCATAAAACACCGGTAGGCATCCTCCGGAGTGCACACAATTGGCTCTCCTCTTACATTAAAACTTGTATTAACAACCAGCGAGTAGCCGGTTTTTTCCTTGAATTTCTGAATCAGAGAATAATACTGCGGATTGGTCTCTTTGTGTACGGTTTGAAGCCTTGCTGAATAATCCAGATGAGTTACGCCGGGTATGTCAGAGCGTATAAAATAGAGTTTATCCCTGACCGATAAGTTTTCATAACCCACAGGCAGCGGAATTTGCCTTTCCTTAACAACATCGGCAACAAACAGCATGTATGGCGAGGTAGTTTCTACGCTAAAGTACTGAGACACATCCTCATACAAAACGGATGGGGCAAAGGGTCTGAATCCCTCCCTGTACTTAATTTTTAGATTAAGCCTTTTTTGCATTTCCCTGTCTCTGGGGTCTGCTACGATACTGCGGTTACCCAAAGCGCGCGGCCCCCACTCCATTCGCCCCTGAAACCATCCGGCCACTTTGCCATCGGCTAGGGCAGAGGCGGTTTGTTCACATAGTGCATCAAAATTCTCGTAAAACCTGTGGGGCGCTTTATATTTCCGGGCTGTGAGTTTAATGTCTAATGAACTAAACTCGGGGCCAAGGTACGCTCCTTGCATCAAGTCCATCACAGAGGAATCCACTGTGCGGTTTTGTTCATCATACATAAAGTGTGCGGCATAAGCGGCGCCAAGTGCGCCTCCGGCATCCCCTGCGGCAGGCTGTATCCAAATATTATCAAACACTTTTTCAAGCAGAAGTTTGGAGTTGGCTACACAGTTAAGCGCCACACCTCCGGCCATGCAGAGATTTTTTGAACCTGTTAACTCCTTCGCTGTCTTAGCCATCTTTATAACAATATCTTCAGTTACCTCTTCAATGGCAAGTGCCAGGTCACCGTGGCATTGAACCAATTCCTCCTCAGCACCCCTGCGTTTAAAACCAAATAGTTTTGCCCATTGAGTATCGTTAACCATGGATAGTCCTGTTGCGTATTGAAAATAATACTGATTTAAAAACACCGAGCCGTCCTCTTTAACGTCTATCAGTGTTTTATAGATAATGTCCTTAAACCGGGCAACTTGAGAGCTTTGTCTGTTGCCATACGGCGCAAGTCCCATCAGTTTGTATTCGCCGGAGTTTACCTTAAAGCCAAGAAAATAAGTAAAAGCCGAGTATAGGAGACCAAGGGAGTGGGGAAATTTCATCTCCCTTAGCATTGTAACGTTGTTGTCTTTCCCGTAAGAAATGGAGGCCGTAGCCCACTCTCCAACACCGTCCACGGTCAACACAGCTGCCTCTGAAAACGGGCTTGGATAGAAAGCTGAGGCGGCATGAGACAAGTGATGCTCAGAAAACAAAAGAAGAGGTTTTTCCTTTTGGAGTTTGCCAATTTTAGAAAGCTCGTCAGTTAGGAGTTTCCTTAAAAACAGTTTCTCTTTAAGCCAAACCGGAATCGCCGAAATAAAAGAGCTCACTCCCTTTGGCGCAAAGTTATAGTAGGTTTCAAGAAGACGCTCAAACTTAAGCAGCGGCTTATCGTAAAAGATAACGAGGTCAACCTCAGATATGTCAAATCCTCCATATTTCAGACAGAACTCAATAGCATGTTTGGGAAAAGACGGGTCGTGCTTTTTTCTGTTAAAACGCTCCTCATGAGCTGCCGCAACAATCTCTCCGTTATTTAACAAAGCGGCAGCAGAGTCATGGTAAAAGGCCGAAATCCCCAGTATTACTTTACCCATCGGTTAGTCTTCTTTGAAGCAAACACTATACGACTTGTTGCGATCATTGTTACGACATTGTAATACATTTTTGAACTAAAAGGCGATCATATTTCTTTTTTCTTGCTCTTAAAAATAAAATAAAATAAAAAAAATAAATAACACCAACACCAATAGCCGCTATAAACAGTAGGGGCAACCCCCTGTGCCTGCCTTATAACTCAAAAAACTTTGAGCGACCCCGTCATTTAATTGACAAAACCATGGTTATTGTTCCGATAAAATCATAAATCAGTACCTGTAGCGATATTTTGCTTATTCAGCTAACACATTAAAAATAAAGGAATAATTCGTATGAACAGAAAATATTTCCTATATTAGTCAAAAAACCGGTTTTCTTTCACTATTGGCATTATAATTGCTTTAATCTGTCTATTAATAAGTTATAATCTGTACCCTTAATGCTAAGTGTAAAAAAAAGGGGGGGGTAATTTTGATGGATAAGCAAACTGTTAGTGCAAAGACTAAAACTGAGCAAGCATCGGCAGATGACATAAGGGCTGAGATGGCGAGGTTTGAGAAATTTATTGAAAGCGCCTTTAAGAGGTTAAGCAAGCAGGTGGAGATTTTGGAGGCGATAGAGGCCTCGGTAGAATCAAAAATAGCGAACCTTGAGCGCCTCATGCATGTCAACGATTGTCTCAGTAGTCAGCCATCGGAATCAAACCGCCGGTACGAGGTTGTAGCCCTTGCGCGCAGAGGACTTAAAATTGACGAGATAGCCGACATTTTGGGCATCACTCAGGGTGAGGTCGAACTTATCCTGAATCTTAATTTTTAATGTCTGATTGAGAAATTGACAGCCTCCGATAGATTTAAACTTAAAAGCCGTACGGTGGTGATGGTCTGCTTTTTTATAATACTGTCCGTTGCTCTCAGGCTAATAAACATAGACTCACCTATCATTGAAAGCCATAGTTTCAGGCAAACTCAAACCGCGTTAACCATCCGGAATTTTGTGGAGGAGGGTGTTAAATTTTTTGAATACGAAACCCCGCTTTTTGGGCCACCGTGGAGGGTGCCGTTTGAATTTCCTACCTTTCAGGTATCCGCCACTCTCCTTAATAGAGCAGGTATTAAAAATATTGACGTTGCTGGCCGGATTACCAACATTTTTTACTTTTATATTTCAGCACTGTTTTTATATCTGATTTCAACACGCTTTTTTAAGGAAAAACAACCGCCATTGTTTATCTTGTTTTACTATCTCTTTAATCCCTACAGCATATTTTGGAGCCGCACGTGTATGATTGACTATTGTTCGGTTGCATTTTCCACGGGTTATCTTTTTTTTCTCATCAGGTGGCTTGAAACCAGAGAAAAGCCGCTTTCCACAGCTTTTTATCTCTCAATAGGTTTTGGAATACTTGCGTATTTAACCAAAATCACTACCGTGTTTGTTTTTATTCCTTTGATGGCTGCCGTTTCTGTGTATCAGCTTTGGGACAGAACAGATAACCGTACCGCTTTGCTATCTGGTGAGTTCTTAGGTAAAAATATAAAACTTATTGTTCTGATAGTTATTGTTTTTGTAGTTCCTCTTATTTTGGGTTACGCATGGGTGCTCTACACTGACTACGTTAAAAACTCATCACCTTTCACCACATGGCTGAGCTCAAAAAATCTCTCAAATTGGAACTATGGCACTTTAAAACAAAGGCTTGAAGGCACAAACTGGTTGAAAATTGCCGATCATTTGCATGTCTTAGTGCCGAGTTTTTTAGCGCTTTTCATTCCCTTTGGTTTTTGGTACACTCTGAGAGAAAATAAAAAGACAGCATTGTTTTTCTTCTTTAGTGCAGGTGGAGCGCTGTTTGAAATTTCTTCCTTTTTCAATTTATATGTAATTCATAATTATTACCTGATGGCAGTAAGTCCTGTGGTTTCAATAGTAATTGGAACATCTCTATATGCGTTTTTTTACAAGTTTACAAAAGGAAATAAAATTGCTCTTTTTGTAACCATTATTATACTAACCCTGACAACAATTCCAACTCTTTCAACAACCCTGGCATTCCCCCTGCTTCAAAACAAATATCCGCCTAAGATAACCCTTTATGATTTTCTACAGACCATAACCCAGAGCAACGAATACATAGTGATAGCCGATTTTGACTGGAACCCCATGATTATATACTACTCAGACAGAAAAGGTTTTATGCTGCGCGAACAATACACCACTAAGACGGGAAAGTTTTTAAAAAAATATAACTTTACAACTGTTTTATTAAGAAACCCCAATCCGGAGATTTTGTCAAACTGGCAGTACACATTAGAGATTGAATCCGGAGATTTTAAAACTATGAATTTTCATGTTTTTAAAGTAACAGATAACTCAGAGATCTTACAAAAGTGGAAAGAACAGTTCGGTTTGACAAACAACCAGTAGGGCAAATAGACTATAACGATGTGTGGGCTTCTCATATCAGTTATAACGCCATCTTTAAACAGTGCAAGATACATAAAGGATGCGATAGAAAGTGTGCTTTCTCAGGGGTATCCGGATTTTGAACATATTGTAGTGGATGGCGGCTCAACGGATGAAACGTTAGAAATACTCAAAAGCTATCCCCACC
>JADFYB010000211.1 GCA_015233245.1 Nitrospirota bacterium
TAATTCATGGTGCGCGGCAAGCGAAGGAAAGTATGCTTAACGATGCCGCTGTGGAAAGTTATAAGATAGCGGTGCTTGGGCGTGGCCGCTCCGTGGTAGGTGGCACAATAGAGACCGAGGTCAACAGGGAGGATCTGGAAAGAGCAATTTTAGATGGTTTTTTTCCCTTTACAAAAATAGATGAAATGCCTGCCGATAAGCGCTCCATCGGGTTTAAAGAGTTAGGGCTTAACTATGCAACTGATTCAGCGGTGACAAGGCATTTGGCTAAGTTTCTCAGCCATCACTCAGTGGGTGGAAACGGATTTATCAGACCGACAAAAATTCTTTTTAACGGAGGAGTTACCAGGGCAGGAGCGCTGAGAGAGAGACTGACTGATGTAATTACAGGATGGCTTGAGTTATCGGATGGTGTGGCGCTTGCAACTCTTGCCGGAACAGACCCTGATCTTGCCGTTTCACAGGGAGCC
This sequence comes from Nitrospirota bacterium, assembly GCA_015233245.1. Classification (GTDB taxonomy): domain Bacteria; phylum Nitrospirota; class Thermodesulfovibrionia; order Thermodesulfovibrionales; family Magnetobacteriaceae; genus Magnetomonas. The sequence goes on from JADFYB010000211.1 coordinate 471, forward strand.
GCCTGTTATGGCTACACAAAGCGTGGCACCGGAATTCGTGTAAGGGGTGGGGCAGGGCGGTCATATTATGTTGGCATAGAGGCTGCGGTGCCTGCGGTGCCGGGGCTGGAGCTTCCGGTTAAGGCACTGTGTGTGTGCCCGATAGGTATGGAGGATGTCACCGATGTGAGAGTGCCCGGCCAGGAATTTGGTCTTGTAGTGGGGGAGCACGTAAAATTCAGATTTTTCAGCTCTACAATAAGAAAAGACGATGTTGTGGGGGATCTGCTCGATGACTGGGTAAGCGGTGAGATGGAGGAGCTTGCACCGATTGAGGCATCATTGCCAATTGAGGAAAATGCCGGAGTTTTGGTACCGGTAACGCTTCATGCGTATTTAACAGAGGTTGGCACACTTTCGATATTTTGTGAATCTTCTGATGGTAAAAACAGATGGAAGCTTGAGTTTAATGCAAGAGATGAGGGTTAAGACCCCGATAAATTATTAAAGTATGGCTATAACATTTTACAGTATGGGAGTGTATGGGGCTCTGGTGTCCCCCCCGGACTTCAAATCCGGTGTTTCCTGCCAAAAGTGGGAAGGGTGGGTTCGATTCCCACACGCTCTCGCCAAAATATTGTTATAAATCAATAAGTTAATTTTCCAAAATCCTCAAACATACTGTCACCAAACCGTCATCAGCATATCTTTGTAATCATTGTTTTTTTATTAATTTTTTTTTGTTGCAGAGGAAAAAATTGTGATTTAATTTATGTGATTATGTTAGTATGGCAGAATTGTTTGATTTATAATTTTATCCAAAACAATTGATAGTGACAGGTATTAATTACATTTACTTAACATTGATGTAAGTAATAACTGCAACAGCATCAGGGGAAGCGTTTATTATTTTTGGGGGAGGAAGAAATAATGAGGTATTATGCGCATTCAGAAAATAACTACAATGAAAAACATCTACTGTTAGTTCAGAGGAGTTTTAACGATGTTTAAAAATAATGAATATATTGCACATTACAGAAGAAATGATGGGACAATACAATATCTAACTACTCATCTTATGGAGGTTTGTAAGAGAGCAGGTGAGTTTGCCGAAAAAGTCAGATTAAAGGAACAAGGTGAGTTAATAGGTCTTCTTCATGATATTGGAAAGTCAAGTGAGGAGTTTCAAGAACGTATCAAACACTCTAATGGTCTTACTAACACTGATGAGGATTATTATGGTAGTGGAAGTGGAATAAAAAAGCCCGATCATTCCACCGCTGGAGCACAATTAATTTATCAAACAATTTCTAACATTAAAAATAACGAGTTTAATATTGTTTCCGAAGTCTTGTCATTATGTATAGCCTCGCACCATTCAGGTTTGATTGATTGTATTTCTCCAGATGGCATAAATAAATACTTACAACGTATGGACAAAGAAGAGAAAAAAACACATATTTCAGAAGTGAATGAAAAGCTTACTGATAAGGCAAGGGAAAAAATAATAACCAGTTTACAATCTGAAGAGTTTTTACGGAATCTAATAAACCGATTTAAAGAATTGAAAACTGCAAGTGATTCCAAACAAACCTTTTCTTTCAAACGTGGTCTTCTGGCACGGTTTCTATTTAGTTGTTTAATTGATGCCGATAGATTGGATACTGCTGATTTTGAAGCGCCTGAAACAGCAAAACTAAGAAATCATGGTAACTATAAAAATTGGTCTGTTTTGATTGACAGGTTTAACAGGAAATTAACAGACTTCAAGCAAGAAGGTATAAATGTTGTTCGCAATAAAATTTCTCAATCATGTTATGAGTTTTTCGACAGACCAAATGGGTTATATCAACTTACTGTTCCTACCGGTGGCGGCAAAACGCTTGCCAGCCTGAGATTTGCTTTGCATCATGCAGAAAAGCATAAAATGGACAGAATTTTTTATGTTTTGCCTTTTACAACGATTATAGACCAAAATGCCGATGAGATACGCAAAATACTGGAAGATAAAAACGATAAAGACTGCATTGTATTGGAGCACCACTCAAATCTATTACCCGAAAATGAAACAGCCATACAAAAAGTGCTTTCAGAGAATTGGGATGCGCCGATTGTTTTGACTACAAATGTTCAGGTGCTGGAGGCTTTATTTGGTTCCGGAACACGAGGCGCACGCAGAATGCATCAACTTGCAAGGTCAGTAATAATTTTTGATGAGGTACAAAACTTACCAATAAAATGTGTGCATATGTTTAATACTGCAGTCAACTTTCTTGTAAATAATTGCGGCTCTACTGTCGTATTGTGCACGGCAACTCAACCGCTTCTGGATAAAATAGAACCGAAGCAAAGAGCTTTGACTATTACAGCAGAGCAGCAAATGGTTCCTTATGCAAGAGAGCTTTTCAATGATTTAAAGCGAGTTGAGGTTTACGATACAACAAAAACCGGCGGCTGGTCAAGCGATGAAATCAAAGAGCTTGTAAATACACAGGTCATAAATACTGGCAACGTTTTGGTAGTAGTAAATACGAAAAAATCTGCACGAGAGCTTTATTTACAGTGTAAACAATTTAAGGATTTTGAAACATTTCATTTAAGTACAAACATGTGTCCTGCTCATCGTATGGAGACATTGAATAAGATGAAAAGCATTTTAGATGAGAAAACTGTTAAAAAACCTATTATTTGTATTAGCACTCAGCTTATTGAAGCCGGTGTTGATATTTCATTTGGTTCTGTTATTAGATTTTTAGCAGGGTTTGACTCTATAGTGCAGGCAGCAGGCAGATGTAATCGTCATAATGAAATGTGTCCATCATTAGGTGAGGTGTTGATAATCAATCCAGAAAAAGAAAATCTGGATAAAGTTCATGATATTAAAATAGGCAAAGAAAAGACTGAACGGCTTTTACGTGAATTTAAAGAGAACCCAAAAAACTTTGAAAATGACCTTCTAAGTCATAAGGCGGTTGAACAGTATTACAAATATTATTTTTATGAAAGAAAAGGTGAGATGAATTATCCTGTCAATCAGAGATCGAGCATTGGGAGGGATGATGATTTGTTTAATTTGTTGTCAGTAAATAACCTGTCGGTAGATGAATTTAAAAGAACACATAAAGAACAGGCACCGGAAATACCTTTAAGGCAAGCTTTTATGTCTGCTGCAAAATCATTCGATGTTATTGATTCAAACACAAGAGGAATTGTTGTTCCTTATGGGCAAGCAGGAAAGGAACTTATATCTAATCTTTGCTCAGAAACAAAGATTGATGAGCTGTATAAATTACTTAAAGGTGCTCAGCGTTATTCTGTCAATGTATTCAGTAATATCTTTGAAAAATTACAGAAGCAGGGAGGAATCTTAGAGGCACAAAAAGGAACAGGAATCTATCATCTCGATGAGCGTTATTATAGCGATGAATTTGGATTAACTGAAAATCCTGTAACTGATATGGATTTTCTAAATGTCTAATTTTAAGGAGGTGCTTATGGAAAAACCAAATATTGTGGAATTTAAGGTTGAGGGGCGGTATGCACTTTTTACTGACCCACTTACTAAATTAGGTGGTGAGAAGTGTTCATATCATATTCCCACTTATGAGGCATTGAAAGGTATATTGAGTTCTGTTTATTGGAAACCTACGTTCATCTGGATTATTGATGAGCTAAGAGTGATGAAACTTATAAGAACTCAAACTATCAGTTCAAAACCTGTAGTTTATAGCGGAGGCAATTCACTTGCAATTTATACTTATCTGAGTGATGTTGAATATCAGGTGAAGGCTCATTTTGAGTGGAATATAAATCGTCAGGACTTGTCAAAAGACAGAAATGAGAATAAGCATCATGAGGTTGCTAAACGAATGATAGAAAAGGGTGGAAGACGGGATATCTTTCTTGGGGCCAGAGAGTGCCAGGGATATGTGACACCTTGCAGTTTTGATGACGGTAAAGGAGCTTATGACGAGTATGGTGAAATATCGTTCGGGGTAATGTTTCATGGGTTTGATTACCCAGATGAAAACGGAAACGATATGTTTTATGCCCGTCTTTGGCGACCTAAAATGTTCAACGGCAAAGTAGAATTTATTCGTCCGAAGCGATGTGAAATCAGAAAAGAAATAAGACTTATGAA
>JADFYB010000212.1 GCA_015233245.1 Nitrospirota bacterium
ATGATGTGCGCTAAAATTCTTAAACACACCACGGCGGCAGAACATGGGAAACTGTATCATGCCACTCAGGATTTTTTTGACAGGGTTATAGAAAGCTACGGCAGGACGCTTAAGGTGGTGTTAAAACACCAAAATCTTACAATCATTGTTGCTATCTCCACACTTCTTCTTACGGTGTTGTTGTACATTGTTACTCCAAAGGGATTTTTCCCAATTCAAGATACCGGAGTAATACAGGGAATTTCACAAGCTCCACAATCCATATCGTTTACCGAGATGGCTAAGCGCCAGCAAGCGCTCTCAGAGATAATAGCACAAGACACTGCGGTGGAAAGCTTGTCTTCATTTATCGGAGTTGATGGCACTAACACCACACTAAATAGCGGACGCATACTTATAAATCTAAAGCCGCTTGCACAAAGAAAAATAAGCGCAAGTGATATCATCCGCCGTCTTAAGCCTAAATTAGAAAGCGCACAGGGGATAACCCTCTTTATGCAGCCTGTGCAAGACCTCACGGTGGATTCCAAAATTAGCGCTACCCAGTTTCAATATACCTTGGAGGACCCCAGTATTGATGAGTTAAATGTGCTTGTTCCGTCTTTAGTTAAAAATCTGCAGCAACGCACTGAGTTAAGGGACGTAAGCAGCGACCAGCAAAATGACGGGTTGAGACTGTTTCTTGATATAAACCGCGACAGCGCTTCACGGTACGGGATAACGCCGCAATTGATTGACGATACTTTGTATGATGCTTTTGGTCAGCGACAGATATCTACGATTTTTACCGAACTTAACCAATACCGGGTAGTACTTGCGGTCAAAGATAATTACAGGGAAAACGTGCTGGGGCTAAATGATATATACATTCGAGGAATAAACGGAGGACAGGTTCCGATTAGCTCAATAGCCAAAATATCGGAAACCACAGGGCCTCTTGTCATTAACCGTCAGGGGCAGTTCCCCTCGGCAACGGTATCGTTTAATCTGGCAGCAGGCAAAGCATTGGGTGATGCCGTTAAGGCTATTGAGGAAACCGCCCGGAGTATGAACTTTCCGGCAAGCATACGGGGAGCCTTCTATGGTACAGCTCAGGCATTTAAAGCATCCCTTTCCAATGAGCCGTTGCTTATTTTGGCAGCTCTTATTACGGTCTATATTGTGCTTGGCGTTCTTTATGAAAGTTACATTCATCCCGTGACGATTCTCTCCACCTTGCCTTCAGCAGGTGTGGGAGCTGTGCTCTCTCTTTTAATGTTTCGTATGGATTTGGATGTGATAGCAGTTATAGGAATAATATTGCTTATAGGAATTGTGAAGAAAAACGGTATCATGATGGTGGATTTTGCTCTGGAGGGACAAAGGCACGATGGCAAGAGCGCCCACGATGCAATCTATGATGCATGTCTTTTAAGATTCCGGCCTATAATGATGACTACTATGTCAGCACTGCTTGGCGCACTCCCTTTGGCTTTAGGCGGAAGTACAGGCTCAGAGCTAAGACGCCCTCTTGGCATAACAATAATAGGGGGACTGATACTCAGCCAAATTCTGACCCTTTATACGACTCCGGTTATCTATCTTGCCTTTGACAGATTATCCAACCGCGTGAAAGGGCTGAGGAAAACCTCTGAAAAAGATTAATCCGCAGATGAAAAATATTTCCAGAGTTTATCAGTAGTAATTCAAAATGAAATTTGTTGAAACTTTCATTAGCAGACCGGTAGGAACCACTCTTATAACGGTAGCTGTGGTTTTAGCGGGAGTGATTGCCTTTATGTGTCTCCCTGTCTCTCCGCTTCCACAGGTGGACTTTCCGACAATATCGGTTAATGCTGCTCTTCCCGGAGCTGACCCCGAGACAATGGCGACATCTGTTGCCGCCCCACTTGAAAAACAGTTCACCCGCATAGCCGGTGTTACCGAGATGACATCAACTAGTTACAGGGGGTCAACCTCGGTTACGCTTCAATTTGATCTTGACAGAGATATCAACGGCGCTGCGCGTGACGTTCAGGCAGCTATCAATGCTGCGCGCAGTTACCTTCCGGCAAACCTTCCCACTAACCCCTCATACCGGAAAGTTAATCCGGCTGATGCCCCTATTCTCATACTGGCGCTCATCTCTGACACTGTCAGTAAGTCGCGGATGTATGATATTGCATCCAGCGTGCTGCAGCAGAAAATCTCTCAAATGAAAGGGGTTGGGCAGGTTTTTATTGGCGGCGGGTCGCTGCCTGCCGTACGGGTAGAGCTAAATCCTAATGCGTTAAGCAGATATGGTGTTGGACTTGAGACGGTTCGCACCGTAATTGCATCCAATAATGTTAACCGCCCAAAGGGACAAATATCTCAGGGAGATAAAACCTGGGAAATTATAACCAATGACCAACTACACGGTGCAAAAGAGTATCTACCTCTGATTATTTCCTCAGACAATGGTACAGTGCTGCGTCTTTCCGATGTCGCCTCTGTGGAGGATTCGGTTGAGGATTTGCGTGTTGCCGGTTCGGTTAATGGAAGGCAGGCTGTAATGTTGGTTATTTTCAGACAGCCGGGAGCCAACATTATAGAGACAGTGAAGGGCATTCGGGATGTTATGCCTCAGTTAAAGACAATTTTACCTGCTGCCGTGGATCTATCCGTAGTTCTTGACAGAACGCCTCCAATCAGAGGGTCACTGAGAGAAGTTGAGCACTCGCTGGTGCTTTCTGGTATTTTAGTGATACTTGTCGTATTCTGGTTTATACGTGATTTCAGGGCTACGTTAGCGCCAGGTGTTGCCGTGTTTGTTTCCATTACCGGTACGTTTGCCGTCATGTATTTGTTGGGTTATTCCTTAAATAATCTTTCCCTGATGGCTCTTACGGTTGCCACGGGGTTTGTTGTGGATGATGCCATTGTAGTGCTTGAAAACATATCACGATACAGGGAAAAGGGGATGCATCCACATGAGGCGGCAGTAATTGGCTCAAGAGAGATTGCTTTTACGGTGGTTTCTATGAGTTTGTCACTGGTTGCGGTGTTTATTCCGATTTTACTTATGCAGGGGATGATTGGAAGGCTTTTTAAGGAGTTTGCCGTTACGCTTTCAGTGGCAATACTGATCTCTTTGGCAGTTTCACTTACGACAACACCTATGATGTGTGCTACCGTTATTAAGGATAAAAAGGAACGTAAGCACGGGTTTTGGTATGCTATGAGTGAGGGGTTTTTTAACCGGATACTGCATCTCTATGAAAAGACTTTAAACGTAGCACTTCGGCACTCGTTTTTAATGCTCTGTTTAACAATACTTACGGCAATAACCAGCGTGTATTTGTTTGTTACGGTGCCAAAGGGGTTTTTCCCGGAACAAGACAGCGGACGAATCGCGGGGAGCATTCAAGCCTCACAGGACACATCGTTTCAGGCCATGAAGGGCAAACTTACGCAAATCATCAACATCATACAAAAGGATCCGGATATTGAGCATGTGCTGGGATTTACCGGAGGAGGCGGCGGTGGGGGTTCAACCACAAACACAGGACGGTTATTCCTTTCCCTTACTCCGTTTGAAAAGCGAAAATCCTCCGCTGAGGAAATAATGAAGCGGCTGCGCAAAAAGCTTAACACTGTTGCAGGCGCTCCCACGTTTCTTCAGCCAGTGCAGGACATTCGTATAGGAGGCCGCATAGGAGGTGCACTGTATCAATATACTCTTCAGGGGGAAAACATAGCTGAGCTTAACATGTGGACTCAGAAGCTGACCGGGAAATTAAAAACCACGCCACAGATTGTTGATGTCAACAGTGATTTACAGGTTGGGGGGCGGCAAGTTACACTTGCGATAGACCGCGACACGGCTTCACGCTTTGGTGTGACTTCGCAGATGATTGATGCTGCCCTGTATAACTCCTATGGTCAGCGGCAGGTCTCTGTTACATATACGGCACTGAACCAATACCACGTGGTAATGGAGGCTGCTCCGCAGTACTGGCAGTACTCTGACACGCTGAAGGATATAAATGTTTTTACCGTAGATGGAAGACGTATTCCGTTGAGTGCCTTCAGCCGATATGAGGAAACTCCAACCCCTTTAGCGGTAAATCATCAAGGGCAGTTTCCTGCAACAACCATATCGTTTAATCTTGCTCCGGGCACAGCTCTTGGCGATGGGGTAAAGGCAATTGAGAGAGCTGCTTTAGAGATGGGAATGCCAAAAACTGTGCGTGGAACGTTTGCCGGCACAGCGCAGGCGTTTAAAGACTCCCTTGCTAATGAGCCCTTGCTGATACTTGCCGCTTTGATTGCTGTTTACATTGTGCTTGGAGTACTCTATGAAAGCTATGTTCATCCGATAACGATTCTTTCCACGCTTCCCTCGGCAGGAGTCGGAGCGGTTGCAGCCCTTTTCATATTCAAAATGGAGCTAAGTATAATAGCAATCATAGGGATAATACTTCTGATAGGAATTGTTAAGAAAAATGGGATAATGATGGTGGATTTTGCACTTGATACTGAGCGCAGACACGGGAAAAGCCCTAAGGATGCAATCTATGAGGCATGCCTTTTAAGATTCAGGCCGATTATGATGACAAC
>JADFYB010000213.1 GCA_015233245.1 Nitrospirota bacterium
AACAAAAACGCATAATGGACAGTGTTGAGGCAGCAATAACAGACATCAAAGCCGGCAAGATGGTAATTCTCATAGACGATGAGGACAGGGAAAACGAAGGGGATTTGTGCATGGCGGCAGAGCTAATAACCCCTGAAGCCATAAATTTTATGGCTAAGTTCGGGCGGGGGCTAATATGCCTGAGCCTTACGCCGGAGCGTGTAAACCATTTAAACCTTCATATGATGTCTGCCGAAAACACATCCTCATTTGGTACGGCATTTACTGTGTCCATAGAGGCCAGAAAGGGTGTAACGACAGGTATCTCGGCTAAGGACAGGGCAAAGACAATTCTAACTGCCATAGATGCTAAGACAAAACCGGAGGATTTGGCGCGTCCGGGCCACGTGTTTCCACTCAGGGCACGTCCTGGCGGCGTACTTCAGAGAGCCGGGCAAACGGAGGGCTCAGTTGATTTGGCAAGGCTTGCAGGGCTTACCCCTGCCGGAGTTATATGTGAGATTATGAATGATGACGGCACTATGTCAAGAGTGCCGGAGCTTAAAACATTTGCAGAAACTCATAACCTTAAAATAGTTACCATTGAGGATTTGATAAAGTACCGGCTGCGCAACGACAGGCTGATTCAAAGAGTGGCTGAGGTAAAGCTGCCAACCACCTATGGTGACTTTAACGCTATAGCCTATGAAAGTATCGTTGATAAGAGCGTTCACATGGCTTTGGTTAAGGGAGATTTGCACACGGTTGAACCAGTCATGGTGCGGGTACATTCGGAGTGTCTTACGGGGGATGTGTTTGGTTCAAAGCGGTGTGACTGTGGAGACCAGCTTCACCGCTCCATGGAACTGATAAACACAACTGGCCGTGGCGTAATACTGTACATGAGACAGGAGGGACGCGGCATAGGGTTAGCTAATAAAATAAAAGCCTATGCGCTTCAAGACAGCGGTATGGACACGGTAGAGGCCAACATTGAGCTTGGCTTTAAGGCAGACCTCAGGGACTACGGCATAGGGGCACAGATACTTGTTGATTTGGGGTTAACCGATATAGTTCTCATTACCAACAATCCACGTAAAATTGTAGGGCTTGAGGGATATGGTTTAAAAGTTGTGGACAGATACCCTATTGAGGTTAAACCTTGCGAAAAGAACATTGTGTACCTTAAGACAAAGAAAAAGAAACTCGGCCATATGCTTGATGAGGTGTAATACTGTGTTATATTCAAAAATACATCTAAATGTTATAGAAAACGGAGGAGATTGCGACGCTTCGCTCGCAATGACGGCGGGGGAGTGTTGTTTATGTCAAAGCTAATTTGTTGCCTAATGACGGTTGTTACTGTGTTTTTCTATCCGTCATTACGAGGAGCGGTAGCGACGTGGTAATCTCCTCTTTATATTATAACTTAGACTGCACCTTGGTGTTAGGCTGCAAATACAGCTTGTGTTAGGAGGAGACAGAACAGTGAAAGTGATAGAGGGTGATTTAAATGCCTCAGGGTTAAGGATCTGTATGATAGTGAGCAGATTTAATGATTTTATAACAAGCCATCTGCTTGACGGAGCGGTGGATGCATATCTCAGGCACGGCGGCAAAGACGAAAACATAACTGTAATAAAAGTTCCGGGGTCTTTTGAAATCCCCATGACAGCGTTAAAAGCCGCTAAGAGCGGTAAATTTGATGCTGTAGTGACACTTGCCGCAATAATACGCGGTGCGACGCCACACTTTGAGTACGTATCGGCAGAGGCATCAAAGGGGATAGCGATGGCCTCAATAGAAAGCGGCATACCGGTAAGTTATGGGGTTATAACATCGGATTCCATAGAGCAGGCCATAGAGCGGGCTGGTTCAAAAAGCGGCAATAAGGGCTGGGATGCAGCCGTGACGGCTATCGAGATGGCTAACGTGATAAAAAGCCTATGACACGTCGGCAAGCGCGGGAATATGTGCTACAGTCGCTTTTTCAGCATGAGTTTACAGGGGCGGCTCCAGACAGAGGAGAGTTGCTTAATTTTATGAAAGACAACCCTCCGGCAAAAGAGATACTTGAGTTCATTGACGATTTGCTAAATGGCACTATAGAGCACATGGCAGAGCTTGATGCACTTATACAAAGAGCGTGCAAGCACTGGGAATTAAACCGGCTTGCCGCTATTGACAGAAATATTATGAGATTTGCGGCTTATGAGATTATTTTCAGATGTGACATCCCTAACGCAGTCTCGATAAACGAGGCGGTTGACATAGCAAAGCGGTTTTCTACAGAGGAGTCGTTTTCGTTTATTAACGGGGTGCTGGATAAAATCGCTCATCAGAAGGATGAAAAGGTGCCGGACAAAAGGGCAGTAAAAAAACCCTCCGGAGCTGTGAATAAAAGGGCTGTCAAACAACAACGTGCTTAATAAAAAAATAGGGGACTGGTAGAGAGTATGCCCTATGCTGTCATATCAGATGTACATGCCAACCTGACTGCTCTTGAAGCCGTGCTTAAAGACATTGAGCTTAGAGCTATAGAGGATGTGTACTTTACGGGAGATGCGGTAGGCTATGGCCCCTCTCCAAATCAGTGTGTCGAGCTACTTAAGAAATCCTGTAAAATCCTGATAGCTGGTAACCACGACTGGGCTGCTATTAATTATACGACAGCGGATTATTTTAACGACATGGCTCTATACGCAATCACCTGGACTGCCGACACTTTAACCCCTGAAAATATCATAGAAATTGAGAATTTTAAATTATTGAAATCATCTGCGCAGCGGGATGCTCTCTTTGTCCATGCCACACCAAAAGACCCGGAGAACTGGGAATACCTGATGTCCATAAACGATGCCCGCATTAACTTTGAGCATTTTGAGCAGAGATTCTGCTTTATAGGCCACAGCCACATGCCAATTATGGTCAGTGTTGATACTGAAAGCGGAAAGGTAATCACAGACAAGCAACGGATTGAATTAGAGGCGGATTGCCGATACATTATCAATGTGGGAAGTGTTGGCCAGCCCCGTGACAACGACCCCAGAGCCGCATACGCTGTAGTGGATGATGATACAGCAGAGATTGTGCGCGTAGAGTATGATATAAGAAAAACTCAGTCAGAAATGGAATCGGTGGGGCTTCCTGCCAGACTTATTGACAGGCTTGAGTATGGCTATTAAATATTAGAATTACTTCTATTGAAGGAGGTGGATTTTAATGGTGAAAAGTGCTTTCATAAGATGTAAATCCTGCGGCGTTGTTAATAAAATACCTTCAAACAGATTTAACGATAAGCCAAATTGTGGCAAATGTAAATCACCTCTGATTATACCGGAGAAACCTGTGGATATAAATAGCTCTAATTTTGACGAGGAGGTGTTACGATGGTCTGGTTTAGTGGTTTTGGATTTCTGGGCTGTCTGGTGTGGGGCATGCAGAATTGTAGCTCCGGTTTTGGATGAGTTAGCTGTGCGTGCCAGAGGATTTGTGAAAGTTGCAAAGATAGACGTAGATAAGCACCCCGACCTTGGAAAGCGGTTTGCTATAAAAGCTACTCCAACACTTATACTGTTTAAAGATGGAGTTAAAATCAATAAGATAGAAGGTGCACTGTCTAAAGATCAACTTGACCAATGGATAGCATCATCTGTAAAAAAATAAATAGTTGAGTTATAATAACCGATATAAATGGATAAAATAGATTTTTCCTTTGCAAATACCTCCGATGAGGAGGAAATCAGAAAGCTTTTGTCTGATTCCGATTTACCATTTGAAGACATAACCGTTCATTTGAAAAATTTCATAATGGCAAAAAAGGATGGTGAGCTGATAGGAGTAATCGGCCTTGAAATATATGGTATATCAGCTTTATTGCGTTCCCTTGCAGTAAAAAGAAAGTTTCAGGGCATGGCAGTAGCTCATCAACTATATACAAAGATTTTAACCCATGCCCAGATGTGCGGAGTCACAAATTTATACTTGTTAACAAAAACTGCAGTCGGATTTTTTACTAAATTAGGATTTATTGAAATACAACGAAAAGACGTTCCTAAAGAAATCTACGAAACTGAACAATTTAAATGCCTTAAATGTATGACCGCAATTTGTTTAACAAAACAAATAAACTAATACGATGAAATTAAAATCAATCAGACAGAGGGTGCACTGTCTATAGATCAACTTGACCAATGGATAGCATCATCTGTAAAACAATAAATGGTTGAGTTATAATGCCCCAGACACTATAGTATGATTTCATGACCCTCACGAGCCAGGAAAAACGGTGGGGTACCGGAGGATAATGGATATTGGATAAGAGCATTTTGATACAATTGCTCCAGATTGTCGTCACTTCGAGTTGGTTCGTAATGCGTCAGGTATAGGCTCTTAACCTCTGCCGCCTTAGCCATATCTATGGTGCTTGAGATGGTGCCATGTCCCCAGCCTCTTTTTATTTTGTATTCATCATCGGTATATGCAGCGTCGGCTATCAAAACGTCCACTCCACGGATGATGTCATACATCTGCGCGTTTTTATGGGATATGAGATTTTCATATTCTGTGTAGTAATCGTCCCCCG
>JADFYB010000214.1 GCA_015233245.1 Nitrospirota bacterium
ATATTAGTCGGAGCCCTTTTCAAAAAACAGGCAGGGCATTTGGTGTTATCAAATAATACAATACAGATACAAGAGGTAACGGATAAACGGCAGCTGGTGGATTTTATTAAATTTCCACTTACGCTCCACAAAGATGACCCTTTTTTTACCCCGGAACTGACCCATGACCTCAAAGAGCATTTTTCGGCAGAGAAAAACCCCTTCTTTAAACACGCCGATGTTAAGTATTTTCTTGCCCTTAGGGACAATACTTATGTTGGCCGCATAGCCTCAATAGTAAACCGGAGGCATCTGGAGTTTCATAACGATGGTGTTGGATTTTTTGGGTTTTATGACTCAATAGATGATAAATCTGTTACCACTGCACTGCTTGATACTGTTGCGGTTCAGCTGAAATCGCACGGGCTCTCTGTAATGCGAGGCCCTATGAATTTCTCAACAAATGAGGAGTGTGGCTTTGTTATCAAGGGGTTTGAATATCCTCCGATTCTGATGACTCCGCACAATCCGCCTTACTACATTGAGCTAATGGAATCTAACGGAATGAGCAAATCTAAGGACCTCTATGCCTACATAACGGATATACCGGAGGCGTTGCCTGAAAAAGTGGAAAGAGTGGCGCAGATAGCAGAAAAAAGCGGTGTCTATGTTACAAAGGTAGATAAGCGACACTTTTATGAGGAGCTTGCTAAATTCAAAGAGGTGTACAACAGCGCCTGGGAGAAAAACTGGGGATTCATCCCCCTTACGGATGATGAACTTTTGTACCTTGGTAAACGGCTTAAACAGGTGGTTGAGCCGGATACGGCTTTAGTAGCTTCAAAAAACGGTGAGCCAATAGGTTTTTTAGGCCTTATTCCTGATTTTAATGTGGTCTTAAGGAAAATGAAGGGTAAACTTAATCCTCTCACAATAGCCAAAGCGTTGTATTACTCACGCAAGGTCAAAGGGACAAGGCTCTTGCTTTTAGGCATTAAGGCACAGTACAGAAACCGCGGAGTTGACGCATTGCTTTTCAGGGAGGGGTTTAAGGGCTGCCGCAAACACGGATTTACTTCAGTTGAGTTTTCATGGATTTTAGAAGACAATCTGCCAGTTCAGATGCTAGTTAAAATGATTGGCGGCTCGTTATATAAAACGTTCAGGATTTTTGAAAAACCGATATAGCGGGGTTTACTAAATGCCTACGCATCAGGAGTTTTACAGTGTTAGTTTTGGGTTTTATGACTCCATGTCGTTTTATCAATAGCCATTATGCCCTCCTGGGCAAGTTCTGTTAACTGACGATATTTTTTACACTTTCCTGAAGTGAGCGCTCCAAAACCATCATCTGTTCAATCTTATCCTCTACGGCTTTACGCTCAATTACGCTGGCCAATATATCAGCAACAGACGTTAAAAAGGTTTCCTCCAGCTTGTCGTATTGATGTCCAGCTTTTACATATATATTTATAACTCCTAAAACTTTTGTATTTGATTTTATGGGAATACAATAGTGCCCGTGATTATCTACACCTTCAAGTACAATGTCATGGTCTTCATCTAACGAGGATTTAAATATCGTTTTACCAGTCTTAGCAACTGTTCCGCATAAACACCTGCCCAGAGGGAGGTGGGTGCAAGTGCTGAACACTTTCACAGGCATTTGTCTGTGGGCTTTCATTACAAGCATTTCAGGTTCGCCCTCAATTATAAATATACATCCCATCGATGATGTTGCAGAAATCCACGATACGTTACTAAATATATCAAGCACTTTCTGTAACTTTTCATTTAATGGAATCAGCTCAAGTGATACGTTTAATATCAAATTCATAACATTTTGGGTCAAAGCACTGTCATGTATCTTTTGCTCAGATCTCTTTCTGACTATTATTCCTGCTATAGTGTTTGCTACTGTTTTTAAAAAGATCTCTTCATTGTGATTTCTTATATGGCCTTGATTTAAATAAACGGTTAGTATTCCAACAAGTTTTTCGTCCAGTATAACAGGGACACAGTAGTGGCCGTGAGGTTCCATGTTTTTGTACCTGATGGTGTGCCTCTCATCTGTAGAATCTGATGAAAACACTACGTCTTTCATAGAGGCAGACAATCCACAAAGACATTTACTATGGGAAACAGTGGCGCATGCCGATAAATGCGCATCACTTAGATTATGATATGCTGCAATTCTGAGATCATTGTACTTTTCGTCATAAAGGAATATACACCCTTTTTTTTGTAAAGATAGCCACGGAACGGACATTAAGATTTCTAAAATTTCTTCAAGCTGCTTTCTCAGAGAAACAGACAATAGTGATACACGAAGTATTGAATTTAAAACTTCATGTACTCTTGCGTTTTGGCTTATATCCTCTTGCCGCAGACGTAATTCCTGTATTGTCTCTTGCAGCTTCTGTTTTGTTTCATAATTAAATATTTTAAGTACCCCAATAATAGAAAAAGCAATAACAAAAGCAGTAAGTGCCCTGAATACCTGAACAGGAATACCTGTAAAAGATAAGAAGGCATCGGTATTAATGATATTAGCAGGGAAAAAGTTACTTTTGGGTACAACAAATCCTGCTAAAAAACCATAGACTATAAAAAATGTTATAGTAACTAAAAAATATTTTCTAACTTTTAATTTTTCTATTAAACCCGTTTCTTTACAATATAATCTCAACCCAATTGCAGTTAAAAAAGAACCCGATAGTGCTAAAAAATATCTTGATAGTGTTCCAACTGTATTTATTGGCGATTCTGAGTTAAAAGAAACAATAAAAACAGTTGCTAAGAGCACCGGCAGTAACCACCACGTCAAATATTGAGAAATTTTCCTTACAGATTCATCCTCGCATATTCTCAAAGTTTTCCTGCCAAACTCAAATAGAAAACAAAATGATGAAACTAAAAAGAAAAGCGATGCGACCTTTAGTACGTTGTAAGAAGTGTGTGTTAATAACAACATATCAAGCCACTCATTTGTACCATGAAGCACAGCAAATAAGGACAATAGCCAGATGACTTTTGCCAGTTTAAATTGTCCGTCACTTTTTGGCCGTAAAAATAAGGCAATACCCATAAAAACAAAAGAAAATCCATACACAAGAAACACGAAGTCCATATTATTTCTAAAAAACGGTTCTAATGCTTGCATGTTTTCTCCTGTTTGTTTGTTACCCCTCTGCCCAAAAATATCCCTCGCCTATGTATCTTATTATACAAAAATTACTAAAAGAATATCAAAAATACAGCACATAATATATAAAACAACTAACAATAATTAGAGTAAAGTGATTTTTATAAAATAATTTAAAAACGCAAATTAGGACGGGGAATGTCAAGTTTTTTATAAAAACTCTTATTGCGAGTTGTCTTGCTAATTTCAACATATTTTTGTTATAAAACACTCAGAGTGCTCTTCAATATGTTAAACTTCTTAAGTGAATGTCTGCCTGGAGGAGAGTAAAACGTAAATGGCACATGAAATCGAAATGAAAACAATACGTCTCAATGCTCCAACAGTATTGACGTTAAGCAGGATTTTGCTGATACCGGTGTTTTTGTACGTAACTCCGACTATGCCGTTAGCTGGGGCGGCGGTCTTTGGCTTGGCAGCAATTACGGATTTTCTGGACGGTTATCTGGCAAGGCGGTCAGGGCAGGTTACAACGTTTGGGATAATAATGGATCCTATAGCGGATAAGTTTTTAGTCATCGCGGCTCTTATCCTTCTTGTTGATATGGGGTATCTGTCTATATGGCCTGCTGTGATAATAATTGTAAGGGAGTTTCTGGTTACAACTCTCAGAGTTGTTGCCCTGTCTAAGGATATTGTGATAAAGGCAGAACTTGGCGGTAAACTTAAAACTGCAACTCAGATAGCTGGAATCCTCTGTATGATAGTGGAGAGCAATCTCTTTGCCGGAGTTAACTTCTACTCAGCGGGGCTTATGTTTATCTGGCTTTCTGTGTTTCTTGCCGTTGTCTCAGGAATACAATATACTGTAGTGTTTTGGAGAAAAATATGATTGTTTTGCTGCTCATACTTTCTTTTCTTCTGGGCTCTGTTCCTTTTGGGGTTTTAGTTGCCAGGACAAGAGGTGTGGATTTGACAAAAACAGGAAGCGGTAATATTGGCGCCACAAACGTACTGAGGTCAGTGGGAAAGCTGCCAGCCCTCCTAACTCTCCTTGGGGATACACTTAAGGGCTCTCTTGCCATATTAATAGGCAAACTAACCGGACAGAGCGATATTGCTGTAGGTCTTATAGGCATTTTTGCCGTATTAGGCCACGATTTTTCTATATTTATGAGATTTAAGGGTGGTAAGGGGGTTGCAACAAGCATTGGAGCAGTTCTTTTTTTCATGCCCTATGCCGGTGTGGCGGTAATACTGGCGTGGCTTATCACAGCAGTGGTTACGAGGTATTCTTCTTTGTCGGCACTGGTTGCCTTTACAGTGCTGCCGTTTGCATCTGTGTTTATATATGGCCAGAGGTTTGATAAATTTAACTTCAGCCTGATACTGGCCCTTCTGATTTTTTATAAACAC
>JADFYB010000215.1 GCA_015233245.1 Nitrospirota bacterium
ATTTCATAAATTGTCTCTTTTATAAAAGTTATGGAAAAGAAATAAATAGCGGCTGTAAAAGCGGCAATTACGATAACTATTGTGGAAAAATACCTTATAAATAGTTTTGATTTAAACATAATTCCTTCCTGTTACAAGCCTCTTAACGATTAAAATACTTTAAACTCACAAGCGCGCCAACTATATATCTGAGTCTGACACACACACTCGCCGATAAAACCGGGGGTTAAGGCGAATTATTACCCTTCACACATTTGCAGGAAACTTCTGCTTTTCAGGCCCGTAGAGATAAATAAAATACACATTTTCCAGTCCTTTTTCAAAACGCAGGGTTTTTACCAGTTGATCCCGTTCTGAAAGCAAAGCGTCAACTATTATAATATCCGGTCTTTCTGTTTTGGCCTTTTCAATGCTGTCGGGGCCATCTGTGGCTGAGACAACTGTGTATCCTTTTGTTTTAAGCACATCTGTCAGAGTCTTAACGTTTGACTCATCCTCATCCACAACCAGGATTTTCTTTCTTGAAGCGCCATCAGCAAGCAGTGTTTTAATGTCGGAGAAAAGGAGTTCCTTGTTGATTGGTTTTGTCAGGTAGCGGTCAACACCAAGGTGGCGGCCTCGCTCTGAGTCCTCAACAACGGAAAGGATAATGATAGGCACATTGGCTGTTGCAGGGTCGCCTTTGATAATTGCGGCTACGTCAAAGCCATTCATCTCCGGCATCATAACGTCCAAAATTATCAGTTGTGGAGGCCTCTCCTTTATACTCTTTATAGCCTCCATGCCGTTTTTGGCCGTTTCTACGCTGTAGCCAACGTTTTGAAGTTCCTGAGTCAGAAGTTCACGTATGCTCTCATCATCATCAACCACCAATATGGTTTTTGACGTTGACACTCCTGCTACCATTCCATCTGCTATGTTTGGGTGCGCTTTTGTGCCGCTGTGTATTGTTTTCATTAGAGTCTTAAGGTCTGTGGAGGTGAGCCTGTATGAAGTTTCTGTTTGAACCGGAAGTGTGAAAGAAAAAGTGCTGCCCTTTCCAGGTTCGCTCTCAACCCATATTCGTCCCTGATGGTGATTAACAATCTGTTTAGAGATGGGAAGACCCAGTCCGGTCCCTTTTGGCTTGTCTGTGAGAGTGTCTCCGACTTGTTTAAACTTCTCAAAAACAGACTCTTTGTCTTTTGCATCAATTCCCATACCGGTATCTGTAATGCTTATCACCATCTCTGTATTCACCAGTTTGGCACGGCATGTGACTGAGCCATCTTTGGTAAACTTAACTGCGTTGGAAATAAGATTTATGAGTACCTGAACAAGTCTGTCCGAGTCACCAGTAATTGGAGGCAAATCCGGTTGTACATCTTTTATAAACTCAAGCCCTGCTTTGGTACAAAGCGATTGCGTGGACTGCCATGCCCTGCCGATAATATCCTCTATGCTAATGGTTTCATGTTTCCAGTCAACCTTGCCTGCCTCCATTTTTGCGATATCAAGCACATCGTTGATAAGGCTGGTAAGACGCACCCCCTCGCCTATAATTATGTTTAAGTTATCGTTAATCAATTTAATGGATTTCTCTGTTTTTTTAGAACCAGCGGGAAGCGCAGGGAAAACTTGCTCCTGCAGCCGTTCCTGAATGATTTCAGTGAAACCTAATGGAGGTTAGCGGAGTTCTCAGCTCGTGAGAGACGGTTGAAATAAAATCAGTTTTCATTCTGTCAACGTTTCTCTCTCTTGTAACATCCCTGACCATGATGACAACGCCATCTGCAGCTTTAGATTGTTCCTGCTTTGCAGCCGCTGAATAGATAACTGATGAGGATGCTTTAAGCACTATTGTTGATGGTAACTCAATGTCTGTGGTTATAACCTCCTCAGCGCCACAAACAGCGCTTTGCTTTAGCAGAACAGACATTGCTTCACCAAAAACCTCCTCTACAGACTTGCCTGTAACTGCACTGGCATCAATGCCAAAGAGTTCGGCAAGCGGTTTATTGACACGCGTAATTATGCCTCCTGCATCAGCAACCAGCAGACCATCAGCCATATTGTTGATAACAGCGTTCAGGTAGTTTAAAGTAGCCGTAATTTTAAAATCACTCTCGGCTAACCCCCCTGCTACTTGCTCAAAACGTTCAAAAATCTCTGTGAGGTCAATTGCCATAAATTGAAGAATACAAGAGAGAGCTTCAAATTCATGGCAACAATTTAAATCAATTTTAGCGTCGTACTCATGATCAACGAGTTTCTTTGCGTAGTCAACAAGGGTGTTTAACGGCTTATCAATGAGTTTTCTAAAGAGAAGCCCTGCAACAGCTGAAGCAAGGACAAGAATGATGAGAGATAACCAAACACCGCCATAGAGAAAAATTACCTCCGTTGTAATGGTGAGTAATACAACTACAATAAGCAAAGCTTTTTTATAAAGTGATGACACCCTCATGAGGACAAGTGTAGTGTTAAATCACTACAAATGTCAATATCCCTTTAAATATAAAATTCAACAGGGGGGATAAACTGAAGTCCTCCCCCCCTGTTGAATTACCGTATATAAGCTTCTGTTACGTATCTTCTCATCATTCTGTGGGTGTTGAAGTAGTAGGCGTTTTTGCCTATTGTGCCTTTCATAACGAAAATCCAGTTCTTTCTGGGACCGTAGTAGGTTGGAATCAGGACATTTTCCAGCTTGTCGTAGAGGTCTGCGGCATCTATATCATTCATTTTTTCATCCGGCTCAAGTTCTGTGGGGGCAGGCCCTATTGACCAGCCCGTATAGCCCTCAATGTGACCCTCTATCCACCAACCGTCCAGAACACTAAAGTTAGGTACACCATTATGAGTGGCCTTCATGCCGCTGGTTCCAGATGCCTCAAGCGGTCTAAGCGGGTTGTTAAGCCACACGTCCACGCCAGAGGTTAACAAAAGACCGAGGTCCATCTTGTAGTTTTTCACAAAACATATCTTTATCTTGTCCCTGAGGTCACGCGCATAATTAAAGATACTCTGAATCAGCAACTTTCCAGCATCATCCCGCGGGTGAGCCTTTCCGGCAAATATAAACTGCACCTTTCCTGCGGCTATCTTTATAAGCCTTTCAATATCGCTAAAGAGCAGATTTGCTCTCTTATACGTGGCAAACCTTCTGGCAAACCCCAGTGTCAGGGTGTCAGTATCCATGCCGGCGTTACAGGTTCTGTTAACGTAGTCTATCAGGTCTTTTTTGGCTGCCATGTGAGCGTTCCAGATCTCATCATCTGGAATTGTCTCAACGCGAACGAATATCTCAGGCTCATTTGCCCAGCCCGGAAGGTACTTGTCATAGACTTTCTTAAAGTGCTCGCAAGTCCACGTGTAGGAGTGGATTCCGTTTGTTATAGCGTTAATTCTGTAGCCTGGAAACATGCTTTGTGAGACTTCGCCGTGTTTTTTCGCCACACCGTTTACAAAGTTACTCAGATTTAAAGCAAGCATCGTCATGTTTAAAATATCATCACCGGCAAGTGCTTTAAGGACTCTTTCTGGGAAATAATCCCCCATTACTTTGCCGTAAAGCTCATAACTAAATCTGTCATGGCCTGCCTCAACAGGGGTATGGGTAGTAAATACACAGAGATCTTTAACCTTCTCAAAATCCCAGATGAGGGATTCATCCCAGACACTCTCGATGTCCTTTTTGAACTCATGCAAGAGCTCCAGTGTGAGGAAGGATGCGTGTCCCTCGTTCATATGGTATTTTTTGACGGTAAAGCCCAACTCTCTAAGCATTCTTACACCGCCGATTCCTAGAATTATTTCCTGTTTGATTCTGTAAGAGGTGTCGCCGCCGTAAAGTTGATGGGTCAGCTCTCTGTCCTCCGGTGTGTTTTCAGGCATATCCGTATCAAGGTACAATACAGGGACCGCTCCGCCCCTTAAACTTTCCACAAAATAAATCCACGCCTGAACGTGCACATCGCGTCCCTCAATCCTTACGCTAACTTTCTCTGTCGTAAGGGTCATATATGTTGCAGGGTCCCACTGTACCGGATTGCTTATCTGATAACCGCTTGCGTCAAAATCTTGTGTGAAATACCCTTTTCTGTGCATAAGGGTAACTGCTACCACCGGCAGCTTTAAATCAGCAGTGGATTTTATCGTATCCCCCGCCAATATACCAAGCCCACCGCTGTAGGTTGGGATATCATCCTTGAGACCTATCTCCATTGTAAAATAGGCTATCTTGGGTGCTGTTGTGTATTTTTCCAGTATGGACATGCTAACCTTTAAACCTCCTTAAAGTTATTTATCTGTTGTGACCAAGTTTTCACTATCTATTAATGATTACAGAGTGACAATATACAAAATTTCAAAGAAAAAAACAAGTGCTTTGATTAAAAACACCAGTGTATAAAAAAAAAATAATTTTACCTATTTACACAAATCCAGTATATGCTATATAATTCTTTGTCATAGAATGTTTGATTTGACAAGGGAGCATGATTTTTATGAATAAAAAGTTTATATTTGCAATAGTGCTGTTTTTGCTTGTGACAGCGG
>JADFYB010000216.1 GCA_015233245.1 Nitrospirota bacterium
ATCTTATTAGCTGGTTCAAGCTCCTCAGCAAATGTTGCGGCATCACCCATGGCTGTGTACTGCATATGATTGTATGAACCCATAATGGCTGCTGAGATTACACCCGTGTTGATACCCATTCGTGCTGTTATCATTACCCCATACTCTATGGCTATCATACGTTGGATGACTTTTAATTCCTCCTGGCTATACAGTGCACTGAGGCAACACTTCGTGGCTTGGTCATTATCGTCAAGAGGAATACCAAAGTCAGCCTTAATAGCATCACCCTCATACTTGTCAACGTATCCGTCATAGGACATTATAATGTTGCTCATTGGCGTAAGATAGATGTTAAGAATATCAGCAAGTTCCCTGGATGTTACACCCTCAGATATAGTTGTAAATCCGGATACGTCGGATGAAAACATTGTAGCAAGTTTTTTCTCGCCTCCACGGTTAAACTTTTCAGGATGCTTTTCAAGCATCTTAAGTACTTCAGGAGATACCATGGCAGAGAACATTTTACGGATTTTTTGCCGCTCCATGCTCTCCCGTATATACTTATAGAGTACGCCTGAGATAAAGGCAAGGGCAATTGCAGACACTGCCTGAAATGTAGGCAGAAGCAACCCCTGTTTTGTAAAGAAATACCAATCAATCAAAGCGTACACTGCGGCAACTAACAAAGTTACAGGACCGCTTCTAATCGGAGTAAACAACATAACTACGTTAAGAACAATAACTACTAGAATAAAATTCAGAGAATATTTTAGCCACACCGGACAGTCTGTCAAAAACTGACCTGTCATAATTGTGTTAAGCGCATTTGGCATAAGGTCAAGCATGGGATGATGTCTAAGGTATGGAGTGGGATTCAGTGCGGTCAAAGCGGTAGCGGTCAGGCCATAAAACACTATCTTATCTTTCAAATAAAGAGGTGATATAACTGTGTTTTTACCGTCTATTCCAAAATCAGGCATAATAAAAAACAACGGTCGTACCCTATAAACGTCGTTTCTTTCAATGTGGTAGGCCATCAAGTTGTAAGATTCCGTTAAGTTCATTGATTTAAGGTCATCTTCGGCAAGAGACAAGTCTGTGATAACATCCTTAAGCGGAGGGACTATTTTGTTTTCCTCATGCTTTTTCACTATATAATTGTTAAACTTAATCTGCTTTGCCATCGAAAGCCAGAAATTATCTGTAGGGTCAAGTCCCATGGATGTCAGCGCCTCTGCTTCTGACATCCCGTGGTCAACTATGTTTTGTTCAATATAAAAGGCAGCAAAGGCACGGGAGAAAATTTTATCAGCTGTTTCTTTTGATATATAAGGCAACTCAGAGAGTTTTAGAGGCACATATTTTTCTATATCCTCAATTACTGTAAACTTTTTGACTTCATCCTTAGCACTCTGATACGCAACCATATAGGATATCATGCTAAAGGGCAGACGAACAAATGTATCATTATAGCTGCCCGCCCAGTTAATGTTCATGCTGCCTGTGTTGTCAACAGGAATCTTCACGGAGGATTGTTCTCCCGTTAGTTTTATATACCCACTGTCACCTGTGTAAATATTCTCTGTATGAAGCAGCTTGCGGACAAGGTTAAGTGGAAGTGAACCGTATAGCATGTTTTGGTATATAGCCATAAGGGGATACTTTCTAACCACACCGTCAGGGGAAAGGTGGATTTGGTTAAATCCTGCACAAGCCATGCTTTTTAAGATACTGTCTTTGGGTATGATTATGTTTGTAGCTACAGGGAATTTCCATTTAGTACCTTCTACTGCAGTTTTTGCTGAAAGAAGTTCTAAGCTGTGTTTTTCTATAGTTGTGGTGAATGTCTTTAGTGTGCCGGTAACACTCTGTGTGGCATCCGGTTCCGGTATTTTAAAATCAACATCTGAACAAGCATTGCCATTTTTCTTTAAACTGTCACTCAGATACGCTTCATAGTCAGGAATTGTGGAACCCATGTCCTTTTCCCCATATCTGTTAAGAATTCTATTTTTGACACTCTCTACAGAACCCCTGTCTATGGCATTAATGCTGCCTTGTGAAAAATCCATGTTAACAAAAACAATATCCGCAACACCGTATTCAGTCAGAAAATTCATGATATCACCGTGTATGAACCACGGCCATGGCCACCGTCCGGTAACATCTATGTCTTTGTCGTCAATGTCAAGAGTTATGATGTTGGGATTTATTTTGATCCTGGGCCTTAACTGAAATTTTACGTTTAAAATCCTGTTTTCTATGATGTCAAATGATCCCAGAGCTGTAAAAAGTGTTAAAAACAGGGAAACTGAAAGTAAGAGAGCCGCTATAGGAACAAATCTTTTGTACCTTTGAGTTGCTAATAAAAGAAATTTCATATCACTTCCTCGTCTGGATAAACTCACCTTGCCACGATGGCGGAGGAGGAGATTCCTTATAAAACTCTATTCTTTTAATTAAAGACTCAGCCGGAGGGTCTCCCGGGAGTACTGCCGCCGAAAGTTTAAACATATCCAGAGCCTCATCCCATTTCCGCTGAAAATACAACTGCAACCCTGCCTCGTAGTGCGTTTTTGACTTTAATACCGCATCAGAAGGACTGCCAAGATGTGCCGCCATTTCATGATATACCTCAGGCTTAAGTTGAAGCTTTGCATAGAATTGTTCTACTATAGCCCTGAACTTTGCCTGATAATTAAGTAAAGATACATTGAGTTTTCTTATTTGTGCCTCTAATGAGCCTTTAACTTGTTGTATATATCTTTCCATTTCGTTTATACACCCAACAATAATTTCACTTTCAGGATTTTCTTTTAAAAGAAAACGATTTTGGAATAAACTGGCTTTTGCTAACACGTTGTTACACTCTTCTGATAGCTCATTCAGAGTGTAATCGGTGTGTTTTATCGTAAGAGCACTCTCGGAAATTAAAATTTTTATGATGTTTAGTTCTGTAACAATACCGGAAAGTACATCATTTTGGGGAGCTCCGGGTTTAAACTCACGGCCGAAAACATTTGCCATACTGTGTCTAAGCTGCCTTATAGCCATAACTATACCAAGAAACTCAAGTTTCCACTCAGTTATTAAAAGCACTGTGGCAAGAGGCATGTTATTGTTTAAAAAGGTGAAAATCTCAACAGCTGATTCAAACCCTGTGTCCTCAGCACGTTTTTTCCACACGTCCCTGTAACATAAAAACTTCTCGGCAGAGCACTTTAGCAAGTTATACTTTACAAATTGCGGAACTGGTTTGGATTTATGAAAATCTCTGTAAGCCTCCGTAACCCAGCCAAGAACCTCATATATTGCAGTAGGTTTTGTTTTTCCTTTAAGCAGCAGCTTATCCAACATCCTTAGGTGCACGTAGTCTTTTATTTCAGGAACTGTGTCTTCTCCTGTTAGAGCATTTCTGGCGTTATAGATAAAATTAGCAGCCATAAACCGTGCGGATACGTTAACTGAATCCCCCATGACAGTGTATTGAAATTTTCCTTCAGAGCCCATATTACCAGCTGAAACGTATCCAAAATTAAATCCCATCGAGACAGAAACTGACCTACCATAGCGCATTGTAACAAATCTCTTAAAAGCCTCTATGTCAAGGTTCTGTTCGATAGTGGCAAAGGCACATTTTACAGCACTCTGCGGATCATCCAGAGGGACTCCGAAGTCAGCCATGATAACGTGTCCCTCGTACTTATCTATATAACCGTCATAGCTGGTAATGATCTCGCTGTTGGGAGACAAATATATACTCAGTATGGCCGGCAGTTCATCCGGAGACACATCTTTAACAATATCCGACATGCCTTGTATAAGAGAGAAAAATGTTGTCACGGCTTTTCTTTCACCTGTCAGAGCGAATTTGTCAGGATCGTTTTCCATCGTTTTTAAAATAGATGGAGAAACCATCTTGGAAAACATTAGTCTCATTAGTTTTCTTTCAAAATATGCCTCCACATACCTCACAAGCGCTAAAGCCAGAAATGTAATTGCAATAGCACCCACTGGCACCACCCAATTAAACCAGTACCCTTTTGTAACCCACAATCTGTACGTAACAATGATATAGCTAAGGGCTAAGACAACTGAGGCTGGAAATGCCATTTGAAGGACTAAAAAACTGCAAAGCAGGCCGGTTATAATGGAAAGAAGTATGGTGATAGCATAAGTATAAGCCTCAGGAACGTGCCTCAGGAAATTACCTGTCAGTATGGTGTTTATGGCATTCAGGTGATAAGAGACCATAGGTGAGCTTTTTTCAAAAGGGGTTGGATTAAGATCAATAGTGCCGGTGCCGGTAAGGCCGGCTATAAAAAGTTTGTTGTTAAGGTCAATCGGGGAAAAAGGTGATAAAACTCCATTATTTTTTACCTGTAGCAACGGTGGAAAGTAGTAAGGATAAATGTCTCTTAATCGTCCTTTTTTTGCAAAAGAATGCATATTTCTAAATATTTCAAAGACAAGTTGGGCATCTGTATTTTGTGGATAGA
>JADFYB010000217.1 GCA_015233245.1 Nitrospirota bacterium
ATGCGCCTGAGAGGATTCGAACCTCCGGCCTGAGGTTCCGGAGACCTCCGCTCTATCCCCTGAGCTACAGGCGCTTGTGTTGATTGTAAAAGGATTTTTCCTTTTATGTCAATCACTTTTTATACGACTGTAGCGAAAATATGATATATTATATAATTGGCTTCAGGATGCCGTATCTTATTGAATGTAAGGTGTGTGGAGATTAACGTTTATGCCGGATGTTGGGCTTAGTGAACTAAAAATAGACAAAACATCTTTTGTTAAACGAAAGCAACACAAGAAGCTTGTCTATCTGATTATCATAGCATTGGTAATAGCCGTAGCCATACTTTATTACGTCAGGGTGGCAAGGGTTTTAACGGTTGATGTGTCGGTAGCCTCGCTTATGTATCCGTCTGAGTCTGTGACAGTTTTAAATGCAAGCGGATACGTGGTTGCTGAGCGTAAAGCAGCCGTGTCTTCTAAAATCACGGGACGCCTGATCTCTATTAATGTTGAGGAGGGAAGCCGGATAAAAAAAGGCGATATCCTTGCACGGCTTGAAAACGACGATGTTATTGCACTCAGAGATCAGGCGTCAGCGAATCTTCAGGAATCCAAAAACGAACTCGACATAGCCACAGCACAATTCAAAGATGCGCAGATCAATTACAGACGGTTAAAAAAACTCTCTGAAGCGGATTTTATTTCCCGCTCGGAATACGACACTGCACAGATGAAGTACAAGACGGCAGCTGCTCAAAAAGATGCAGCCCAATCTAAAATCAGAGCCAACGAGGCAGCCCTCCGCACAGCCCTTGTAAACATTGGATACACCGTAATACGCGCTCCCTTTGACGCCGTAGTGCTTACTAAAAACGCCGATGTCGGAGATATCATCACTCCTCTTGGCGCAACCGCAAACGTTAAGGCTGCCGTGGTCAGCATCGCAGATTTAAGTTCACTCATGGTGGAGGTGGACGTCTCCGAGTCTAACATAGCAAAGGTCAAAGCCCTTCAGCCATGTGAGATAACACTGGATGCCATACCTGATAAACGCTTTAGCGGAAACGTGCATATGATAGTTCCCACCGCTGACAGAACAAAGGGGGCTATCACAGTTAAGGTGAATTTTAATAAAAAAGACCCGGAAATTCTTCCCGAGATGAGCGCAAAGGTTGCTTTTCTATCCAGAGCCGTAACTGATTCGGAAAAACTCCCCCGTACTGTTATTAACTCAGGTGCAATTTTTAAAAACAGGCACTCGGTGTTTGCTATTTCAACAGACAGCAGAGTTAAGGAAACCGTTATAAAAACCGGCGAGACCTTTGGCGATATGGTAGAAATTACAGAGGGCCTTAAGGTTGGCGATAAAGTGGCCTCCTCCGGCATTTCAAAACTAAGAGACGGCCAAAAGATTAAAATCAAAGAGAAGTAACATCAATCCCATAGTTGAAATAGAAAACGTCTGGAAATCGTATGTGCGTGGAGCCGAGAAGATTCCTGTGCTTGAGGGGTTGACCCTGTTGGTGGAGGAGGGAGAGTTTTTAGCTTTAATGGGGCCATCGGGCTCAGGCAAGAGTACGCTTTTAAATCTTATAGCGGCGATAGATCACGCTGAAAGCGGCAATATACGCGTCGGAGGCGTGGACATCACGTCATTAAATGACAGTGAATTATCCCGATGGCGGGCTACACATGTGGGTTTCATTTTCCAGTTTTATAATCTTATACCTGTTCTTAGCGCTCAGGAAAATGTGGAACTTCCGCTTATTCTTACAAACCTTAGTAAAAGAGACAGAGTTGCACACGCCACGGCGGCACTGCGAGTGGTTAATCTTCTTGACAGAGCCAAACACTACCCGTCTCAGCTTTCCGGGGGGCAGCAGCAGCGGGTTGCCATAGCCCGTGCCATAGTCACAGATCCAACAATAATAGTTGCAGATGAGCCTACAGGCGATCTTGACCGCCACTCCGCAAAAGATATTTTAGAGCTTATGACTACACTAAATGGGCAATACGGAAAGACCATCATTATGGTAACTCACGACCCCAGAGCGGCTGAAACAGCACATCTTATCAGAAACTTTGACAAAGGTGTGCTTACCGAATGTATAGAAAACCATCACTCTACCCGGAAAACATAATTGTTCCTCTTAAAACTGATACTCAGAAACTCATTCCGGCATAAGTTGCGAACGGTGCTGACAATGTTTGGTGTAGCAATTGCGATTTTAGCGTTTGGGCTATTGCGTACCGTAGTGGATGCGTGGTATGCTGGGGTTACAGCCTCCGCTGCAAACCGCCTCGTTACACGTAATGCAATCTCATTGAATTTCTATTTGCCGTTTGCATATAAGGAAAAAATCAGGCAGGTTGAGGGCGTCTCTGAGGTTACTTACGGTAATTGGTTTGGAGGTATTTACATAGAAGAGAAGAATTTTTTTGCTAATTTTGCTATGGATTTGAAATCGTATCTGAAGATATATCCAGAGTTTGTGGTTCCGGAGAAGGAAAAAAAAGCGCTTTTTTCCGATCGTAAAGGAGCAGCGGCAGGCGCAAAACTCGCCGAAAGGTTTGGCTGGAAAATTGGTGACACTGTTACTTTACGCGGTACTATTTTTCCCGGCAACTGGGATTTCACAATACGTGCTATATATAAAGGACGAGATAAAAACACTGATGAGACACAGTTTTTCTTTCACTGGGACTACTTTAATGAAAGGATGAAAACTATGAAAATGGGCTCAGGAGCCGATACGATAGGGATATACATTATCACCGTCACCAAACCTGAACTTGCCGCCGAGGTATCTGAACGGGTTGACAAACTATTTAAAAACTCGATGGCCGAGACTCTTACTGAAACTGAAAAAGCGTTTCAGATGAGTTTTGTTTCCATGACGGAGGCAATACTGGTGGCGGTTCAATTGGTCTCATTCCTTGTGATATTTATAATACTGGCTGTTGTTACCAACACTATGGCAATGACAGCGCATGAGCGGATACGTGAGTACACGGTGTTTCGGAGTCTTGGATTTGAGCCGTTATTTATATTTATAATGATAGCCGGAGAGTCAATGTTTATAACCATAGTTGGCGGAGCTTTAGCCATAGCGTGTACATTTCCTATAGTCAAAGTGTTTAGTGATTACATGTCAATGTTTTTGCCTGTTTTCATTGTATCTTCGGAAACTATAGTGTTGGATGTTGTTATTTCTGTTGCTGTGGGACTTCTGGCATGTATAGTACCACTTTGGTACACACTTAAGATAAACATAGCAGATGGTCTGAGGGCTATTGCATGACAGAGCTTTTATTGCAGTATTCCCTGAGAAATCTTCTCAGACGGCGTCTGACCACAACTCTGACGGCCTTAGGGATGGCCCTTGTGGTGTTTGTGTTTGCAGCGGTGTTGATGCTTTCTAATGGAATTGTCAAAACACTTGTTACAACCGGTTCATACACTAACGTCATAGTGTTGAGGAAATCGGCAGGGGTGGAGATACAGAGTCAGATAACCCGTGAGGATGCTGACATCATAGAAAGCCACTCCGATGCACAAACAGACGTTGACGGGAGAAAACTCTCGGCACGGGAAATAGTAATACTTATAAGCCTTCCTAAGAAGATAACCGGTAAACCGGCTAATGTCGTAATTCGAGGCGTAACAGATAAATCTTACAGGTTAAGGTCTGTGGTTAAACTCAGCGAGGGCAGGTTGCCTGCTGCCGGTTCAACGGAGATTGTTATAGGAAAAAGCATTGCAAAAGGATTTAAGGGAACAGAAATTGGACAGCGTCTTCGTTTTGCCATGCAGGACTGGATAGTGGTTGGCATATTTGATGCCGGCAACAGAGGGTTTAACTCTGAAGTATGGGGTGACGTAAATGTGCTTTCGCAGTTTTTCAGAAGAGACGTGTATTCCTCAGTTATTTTTAAACTTAAGAGTGGCAACGTGTTTGATGCCGTAAAGAACAGAATCATCCATGATCCGCGCCTTAAAGTTGATGTCAAACGTGAAAACCTCTACTACGAGGAGCAGTCAGAGATGATGTCAAAGTTTCTTAATATATTGGGGATATCCCTGACCTTGATATTTTCCATTGGGGCAATAATCGGGGCCATGATAACCATGTACACGGCAACGGCAACCAGAACTGCCGAAATCGGAACGCTCAGGGCGTTGGGATTTAAGCGCTTTATCATACTGATGGCATTTATTTCGGAATCGCTGTTTTTAGGTGGTGTTGGAGGAATTGCAGGATTATTTTTTGCGTCTTTTTTGCAGTTTTTTACAGTATCCACTATGAATTGGCAGACATTTTCCGAACTGGCTTTTACGTTTTCTATAAACATTGAGATAATCTTGTCAGGGTTTGCATTTTCCCTGATAATGGGTTTTACCGGAGGTGTTCTTCCTGCCATAAAAGCATCCCGGATGAATATCGTGGACTCA
>JADFYB010000218.1 GCA_015233245.1 Nitrospirota bacterium
TGTTTTTTTTAATGAATTCAATGTCTGAGTCGTTTCTGACCTTCCCTGCAACAACGTAAACGTGTGTAACGCCAAGCTGTTTTGCCATGTCTCTGACCGAAAGTGCAGTTTGAATGCTCCTTTTCCGAGGCTCAACAACAACAACAAAATCATCCACCCCCTCAGCTGTCCCCCTGGTAAGATGCTCAATCCCCGCCTCCATATCCACGATAACAACATCATCACGCTCAACAACAAGGTGTTTAAGCAGCCGCTTTAAAAACACGTTTTCCGGACAGTAACAGCCCGATGAGGCCTCCTTAGACTTACCCATGATAAGGAGTTTTATACCATCAACCGTAGTGCGGCTACATCCCTCCGGTATGTCATCCACTTTGGGGTTAAGCTTAAACACGCCCCCCATCGCTCCAGGCCGTGCCCCCGTGCGCTCGGCTATCAGCTCAGCCATCTCTGCAATGGGTCTCATCCCCTCTATCTCAGTATCACTAAAGCCCAGAGCTGTTGCCAGATTGGCATCAGGGTCGGCATCCACGGCAATCACCTTTTTGCCCTCTTTAGCATACAGATAACTCATCACCGAGGACAACGTCGTCTTACCGACGCCGCCTTTACCTGTCACCGCAATTTTCATATAGTTTAGTGTATCAGTTTTGGGGAATTTATGTCAAAATTGGCACGAGGATTTTGTGTAATATTTAAAGTTAAGTGCTTTAATTATGATGGCTTTTCTTGATAGCCATAAGCAAGTGATCACGGAGGATTTTCAAAGAGGTAAATAACGCCTGAGGAATTTTAATATCTCCTGCTTGCGGCTTATCAGCATAGATTATCCCAATAGGTTTGTCATCAACTGTAACGTGCAGCAACATGAAGGTTTCAGCATCAAATAGCTTTCTGTACCAGTCTGGTATCCTTGATCTGACGTTAGGGTCATTTATGTCCTGAATTATTACGTCTGTTCTCTTTGACAACACAAGGTTAAACACATCGCCTCCTCCGGACAGTTTAAACTTGAAATCAGGGATTATTTCCTTAATGTTATTTCCCAAACCAAAGCGTCCAACCACGCTGAAATCTGAAGTGTTTTTAACGCCAAATATGACACGGCTAAAACCCATGGAATTGTACATCACCTGAATTATCGCATTTAAAATGTCGTTAAATGAGCGTCCGTCTGAAATGTATTTGGAAATATCGGCAATCCCTTTGTTTAGTAAAGTAACGGCATTTTGTGGCATTTCACGGGGCTCGGAACTGTACATAGGTTTTACCTTCTCAGGTTCCTGCTTTTTAACAACCGCTTTCCTTATGGCGTTTTCATCCAGTTCTCTTAATTGCTCAACATTTGCAGTTAGCTTTTCCACAGATATGACAGAAGCTATCTTAGGATCAAGCCCTGACATATACTCAGACAGGTCTTTAATGGAGATATCTGCTACCTGCGCTATTCTGTCTCTGGGGATGTCAAAACAATCCTTATATCGCCTCATAAATAAAGCAAATTGCTCTTGTGCGTTGCCGGCGTCAGGCAACATCATTATTTTGCTCATTTCGTTTGCAAAGCACACAAGTGTATGTTTTTTCTCAATTGTAAATCTTGGCGCCGGTACGATTTTTTCCTTAATTGGCTTCATCGTCTGAAGCATCTCCTTAGAAAAACTCCAATCATCGGCTATAATAATCCCTATATCATCATAGCTCTTACCTAAAACCGTTCTGGATGCCTCCTGCTCGCTTATTTTCTTCTTAGCTATCATGCTCTTTACCTTTTGAGCTTCATAGGGCATGAGAAATGTCACAAGAAGCCGTCCTAAATTATGGAATATGGCATATATAAATATCTCCTCTGTGTTTCTGATACCTCCGGCATCGGCCATTTCCCTTGCTATGGAGCCGCTTAAGTATGAGCCAATAATCTCCTCTTTAAGGCGCATGGCAGAGTCCTTATCCTTTAAGCTTTCAAACAGAAGCAGTGACAGGGCAATGTTTTTAATCTTCTCAAAACCAACAACAAATACCGCCCTTGATATGGTATCAATCTTGCCAGCACCATGTGCTGAGGCATAAGCGAAGGTGTTTACTTTTTTCAGGAGCTTATTAGTTATTGATATATCGTCAAGGATTTCACCAGTAATATCATGAATAGAGGTTACCTCATGCTTTGAAGCCTTCTGGCTTACCATTGTAACGGCCCGGGAAAGCGCAGGAAAGTCGTTGGACTCCTGAAGTCTTCTTTTCAAAACATTTATAGCATCTTCTTTCTTTTCAGCCATTAATTCCGCCTATTCTCAAACTCTGGAACATTTAAACTCTCACCCTGTTCCCTGCATGGCCATTATCTACTTATCGTCTTTTCACCGACAGTAGTTTAACACTTTCCATAAATAGTGTCCATATTTTCATAAGTTAATTGTTGTATTGCGGCTCAGCTTATCGTGAAACCTTGATAACCCCATCAGAGGACAGGATTTTATTTGTAAGGTTAGTGAGTTGAGTTTTATCACTAACTTCAAGTGTGAAGATGAAATGTGCATGTTTATCTTGTGCGGTTTTTGCCTCAAGATGAGAGAGGTTTATATTAAAAGTGGAAATCACATTGCTGAGACTTGCAAGAATTCCGGGTTTATCAATAGTTTCAACATAAATCCTTGCCGTAGTCGTTGATGTTGTCTCGGAGTTCCACGTAAGAGTGACAAGCCGTGCCTCATCCAAAGAAAGCCGCTGAAAGTTGTGGCACTCCTGCCTGTGAATTGTCACTCCTTTGCCCTTTGTGATAAAACCGATTATCTTGTCCCCTGGGACCGGGTAACAGCACTTTGCTGTGGCATAAAGTAAATTATCGATTCCTGTGATGTGGATACCTCCGCCTTGCTTACCGGATGGTTTATGTATTTTGGGGATAAACGGAGTTTCCTCTTTAGTTTCAGGGCTAACACGGTTAATCACCTGCTTTGGGGTGATCTTCCCAAATCCAATGGAATAGAATAATTCATCAACGGTTTTTAAGTTAAAAGATTCCGCTACCTCCTGCAACTTTTTGGATTTCAATGTGGAGACTTTTATGCCGCTTTTTGTAAAGGCGCTCTCAAGCAAATTTGAACCCAGGACAACGCCTTGTTTCATCTGCTCTGTTTTAACCCAGTGTCTGATTCTGTTTTTTGCCTTATGTGTTACAACAAAAGTCAGCCAGTCCCTGTTCGGGGTGTGTGATGGGGATGTCAGTATTTCAACGGTATCACCGTTTTGCAGTTGATACTTAAGGGGAACAATGCGGCCATTTACGCGTGCCCCTGAACATTTGTTTCCCACTTGTGTGTGAATTGCATAGGCAAAATCAACTGTGGTAGAGCCAACCTGAAGCTCCTTAATGTCCCCTGCCGGTGTAAATACAAAAACCACGTCTGAGAGCACCTCGCCTTTAAACATCTCAAGAAATTCACGCGCATCATCAGAGTCACGCTGAAGATGAACCATATTCTTGAGCCAGTCCATGTATGTGGAATCCTTTTCGTCTATTTTCCTCTCTCTCTCTTTTTCCTTTTCCTTATACAGCCAATGAGCCGCTATGCCTTTTTCAGCAACAAGGTGCATTTCCTCAGTTCTTATTTGAAACTCGACCCTCTCTCCGTTAGGCCCTAACACTGTTGTGTGGAGCGATTGGTACATGTTTGACTTAGGCATTGCCACGTAGTCTTTAAATCTGCCCGGCACCGGCACCCAAAGCGAGTGAATAAGACCCAGTATCATATAGCACTGTGCCTTTGTAAGTGTTACAATTCTAAGCCCCAGCACATCGTTTACCTCTTCAAAGGATATCCGCTGGGCTTGCATTTTCTGGAAAATGCCGTAGAGGTTTTTAACGCGTCCACTGACTCTTGCAGGAATTGTGTGCTGTTCAGCCTTGTCTTCAATAGTGGCAGCAAGACTTTTTATAAAAGCCTCACGCAGTTCCTTTTTAGCCTCAAGTTTTCTGTATAAGTCCTCTTACAGTTCAGGGTGCAGGTATTTAAACCCGAGGTCCTCAAATTCTGACTTAAGCCAGCCCATACCAAGCCGGTTAGCTAACGGGGCGTAGATGTCAAGGGTTTCAGCGGCTATAGTCTTTTGCTTTGCATCAGGCATAAAAGCAAGGGTTCTCATATTGTGAAGCCTGTCGGCAAATTTTATAAGCACCACTCGAACGTCTTCAGCCATAGCGATAAACATACGGCGGAAATTTTCTGCTTGTGCCTCTTCACGGGTTTTAAACTCCATTGACTGCAGCTTGGTGAGGGACTTAACCATAAAGGCTACATCCTCTCCAAATATGTCCGAAATATCATTAACTGTGGTTTCGGTATCCTCCACCGTATCATGCAGAAAGCCCGCCACGATAGTCTTACAGTCCATGTGCATATCGGCAAGAATTGACGCTACAGAG
>JADFYB010000040.1 GCA_015233245.1 Nitrospirota bacterium
CATCATCCCCCGACACTTATATGTTCTTTCCCAAAAACTCCTTTAATTCATCCACGGAACCAGTTTTCTTAAATCTTTTAAAACAGAAAAAAACTACAAAAATAGGTGTTAAAAATAAAAGACTTAACGCCGGGTAGAACGATAACTACATGGATAATATTATTTTCTCTTGAAATGCGTTTGCCATTTTAGTTGTTGTTGATTTTGTTATATAATTTGTTGTACATTATGCCGGTAAGCGTTTTTGTAAATAAAAACTGTGGTGTGGGGGAGCATTAAATAATGGCAGATGAAAAAAAGGAACCATGGCTTAATTGGCTAGCCATGACAACAGTGCTGTTTGCCGTACTGGCCACTTTGTCCACATTTAAGGGTGGCAGCTATTCAACGAAATCGCTGCTCTATCAATCGCAGGCATCAGATCAGTGGGCGTACTTTCAATCAAAGAGCATAAAAAGCTATATATACGAGGCACAAAAAGACAGATACGAATCAGAATTAAAGTACTCTGAACCTAAACTATCAGATGTTCAACAAAAACACTACAACGAAAAAATAACGGCCTTCGGTGAGAAGTTAAAAAAGTACGAAAGTGAGAAAAAAACAATCGCTGCCGAGGCTAAAAAACTTGAACAGCAGCGCGATGAGGCTAAGAATCATTCCCAGGCATTTGGCATGGCCGTCATATTTCTACAGATTGCTATTCTGATAGGCTCTATCTCGGCTCTTATGAAAAAGAAAACCCTGTGGTATATTAGCATTGCTATAGGTGTGGCGGGGGTTTTTAACTTCATAAATGGATTTATGTTGTTTTTATCAGTATAACCGGTTGCAGTGATTCTCAAAGTTAATACTCGTTAGTATTATATCCAAAGATTTTCTTTATTTTATGATAGACAAAGAGAAATTAAAGAAATATCTGAAGTCAATGAAAAAGCCTCAGTCTTTCGGAGAGCTGTCAAAACGGCTATGTGGAACATCGAAAGAGACCCGACTGCTTAAAAAATATCTTAGGGAACAGTTGCGCCTTGGAGTAGTGGTGAGGACCAAAAACGGGCACTACGGGCCTGCGGAGGGTATGGGTCTTGCCACTGGTTATTTTGAGGCTCACAGGGGAGGATATGGGTTTGTAATCGTGGATAAATCCGGAGAGAGGGACATTTTTATTCCCGGCAGGAAGACAAACGGAGCAATGGACAATGACCGTGTGATTGTGAGAATGGAGGACACCAGAAGGCGTGAGGGCTCCATAGTGCAGGTGGTTGAACGGGTTAGCGATAAGGTCTTTGGGCGGGTTGATTATGTTGGAAATGCTTGTTATCTTAAGCCAAAGAATAAGACAATTATGTTTGACCTGTTTATACCGGAAAAAGACACGCTAAACGCAAAGTCAGGGGATAATGTAATAGCTGAAATAAAAGACTACGGAAATTCAAACAGGCCGCCGACAGGCAAAATCACAAAAATTCTGACAGTCCCTGAAGGACCAAAATCAGAGATTGACATGATAGCCGAGGAGTTTCATCTGCCCGTCAGATTCCCTAAGGCTGTCTCATCCGAGGCAAAAGCCTTGCCGGATAACATCACATCAGATATGATTACTGAACGCATGGATTTACGTGCGCTTAAAACAGTTACAATAGATGGGGAAAGGGCAAGGGATTTTGATGACGCTATATCAATAGTAAAAGAAGGGTTAGGTTATAAGCTCTACGTGCACATTGCCGATGTGAGCCACTTTGTGCCGTGGGAGAGTGCTCTTGATATGGAGGCACGTAAGCGCGGCACATCAGTTTATTTTCCCGACAGAGTAATCCCGATGTTTCCCAAACGGCTTTCTGAGGAGCTTTGCAGTCTTAAGCCAAAAGTTGACCGCCTGGCTTTTACCGTGGAAATGTGTTTCAGGGAGGACGGCTCAAGAAGCTCTGCAAATTTTTATCCCTCAGTGATACGAAGCAATGAGAGGATGACCTATACTGCAGTCAAAGAGATACTTATTGAAAAAAATGAGCGACAGAGAAAAAAATATGCTGCACTCTTGCCGGAATTTGAGGCAATGGAGGAGTTGTGCCATAAGTTGAGGGCAGTGCGCCTTAAGCGCGGCAGCCTTGATTTTGACCTGCCTGAGCCTGAAATAATCCTTGATATGCAGGGTGGGCTTCAAAGTATAGCCGGAACGGAGAGAAACTTTGCGCATTTTATCGTAGAGGAGTTTATGATAGCCGCTAATGAGGCGGTTAGCGGCTTTTTGGAATCGCTTAAGATTCCGACGGTTTTTAGAATTCATGAAGCGCCTGATGAAAGAAAACTCGATGAAATAGTAAAAGTCCTCAAATGCACCATATCGTGGAGCAAAAACCGGATATCTGCCTCAGATTTTCCTAAAATAATAGCAAAAGCCTCGGATACTCCTTTTAAGGAGGTAATTAATTATCTGGTATTAAGGAGTTTGAAACAGGCACGGTACTCAACAGTAAATGAAAGTCACTTTGGACTTGCCTCAGTTAGCTATACGCACTTTACGTCTCCCATAAGGCGGTACCCTGATCTGGTTGTGCACAGAGTGCTCAGGGAGGCTTTAACAATGGGGGCTCACAGTGGGAAACAAAAGGAGTTTTCAAAAAAATTATCAGATATAGCTTTCCACTGTTCACACAGGGAGAGGGTGGCTGAGGAGGCGGAAAGAGAAACGATAAATGCGTTACGGGTTTGGTTTTTAAAAGACAGCGTGGGGGAGAAGTTCTCAGGCAAAATAGTTGGAATTAACGTAAGAGGGCTAAGAGTGAGACTGGATGGTCACTTCATAGACGGCATGGTGGAGGTCTCTCAGATGTTTGATGACTACTATGTGTTTGATGACAAGAACCTTACCCTCAGAGGAAAAAACACAAAGAAGGTGTTTTCGATAGGTAGTGCAGTTACTGTATGGATAGAGAGTGTGGATATGCAAGAGAGGGAAATATTATTTAGCTTAAAGAGCCCACCCTGACAGTTAGGGCAGCAGCCTGTTAAAACAAAACAGACTGCTGCCAACATGAGCGATAATACTGTCAACGTATTGATGTGTTTAAATCCATGAAAAAAGTGAGTTGAATTTCTTCATAACCTTCAATATTATTAAATTGTGGTTTGACGCTTCTTTCAACTCTTTTTTAATATTATTATCTACATCTTTTTCACATATCGCTGTACCTTTTTCAAGAAATCTCCAATTAGAACGTACAACCTGTCCATCTGTAAAGTCCTTTAGGAAATCCGGCAACATCTTTTCAGTCATGAGATAACCGCTTGTCATTAAACAATGTGCCTCAACGTCACTAAAGTAGTCAAGATCAGTTCTAATATTTGCAAGATACTCTTGACACTCTCTGTTTATACCATAACTAGTTAGTGGAGATTTAAGTTTCTTTTCTGTGGGAATTTCACAACCAATCCAGTCAACAGAATCCGCATCGAGTTCTTTTTTCAAATGTAAAAACAATAATCCTTGTAATAAGGACGCATGTTTCCTTGCATGCAGTTCATCAAATTGAGCGCCCCGCAATCTTGCTTGAAGAATGCTGTTTGAGCGTATGCCTGCTGAAATTGGGTTGCTTGCAGGTTCATCTTGTGCATTCATCTGCCCGCTTGCGTCACTGATAATTAAGAGAGTACAATTTTGCTCCAGTAAAGAGTAACTCCCTTGATTATCGTTAACTCCGCCGTCAACAAGACGTACGACCTTATCTTTATATAAACCGTCTAATTCGATAGGGGGAAATAAGCTAGGCACACATGTTGAGGCTGCAACAGCGCGACCAAGTCTGAATTCCTTGTATTTGTAAGGTGCTTCCTTGTAGTACATACGTCTTAATCTATAATTGGCATCAATTTCTGAGTCTATATCTGCCGGTGGCTCTCCCATCCAAGTAGCGGTGAATTGGAAATTATGACCTGTATTTAAGGCCGTTGTGTTAAGTATGAGAATTGGAACATTTGTTTTTCGTCGCCAATTATCATCTTTAGGACTAAAATTCATCTGAGGTTTACCTGAAGAATCTAATGGCGTTATAATCAGGTCGCTAATATATCGATCTTTATTGCGATATTCGTCCTTAACTTTTGAAAAAATATGTTTCTCGTACATTTCTCCAATACATTCAGTTAGTGATTTTTGTTTAAATATGCTTAATAATTTACATTCTAAGGATTTCTTAAGGATATTTGTCTGAACACCATCAAGGAAATCTCCTTCAATTCTCTTCACTATATCAATATAGTCCTGACGAATGATTATGTCATCAGTCCTATTCTGAAGCAAACGACGGAGCTCCAAGTAGTAATGAGTGCCTATTATTGAACCACCGGAAACACACGAGATTACATCTACGTGTCTTAATATATCACACTCCGCTAATTTAGCCAAAACCCCAATATGAAATAAAGATGCCCGAAACCCTCCTCCTGATAAGGCAAGTCCTACTTTGCCTATTAATACGGACTTTAAAGCCGTTTCATCACCAAGAAAATCTTTTAAAACCTCCCAGGCTTTTGTTTTATTATCTGGGTTTATATCTATAGCTTTAAAACGTGCTAAAGAAACGAGTTGCTTTGCTGTTGATTCATATTCCCAGTCAAGCTCTTCTTTTAGATCTTTAGCTCTTCTAAAATATGCACTTGCATACTCGTAGAGTTGAAGACCAAAATAAGCCTCAGCAATTGTCACCCAAAACCACCATTCTTTAGTTAAATATTCCATGCCCTGTTTTGAAGGTAAATCTGGAAGCGTTTTGATGATAATATTACGAATGTCATCAGCCTCTTTGTGCCTCTCAGCAGCAATTTCTGATTTTGATTCTGCTTTTTTAGCAGTTTCCTCCTCAATATAGGCGAGAGCATCAAGCACAAAAGCTGCATTAATAGCCGTATATCCATAATCTTTCTCAACTCCCTGTTTATATCCTCGCATATAATATGCCAAAGAAATTTCAAGATAACTTTTATTTGCTTCAGTTTGCCATTTATATTTGTAAATTGCACCAGCTATACCAAGAGTTTCCTGACTTGTTGTCATAAGCAGGTCATCACCTTCTAAAAGTATCGAGATTGCTGCATCAAATTTAGTGTCATTAGGCAAGTTGGGGTCTTTGTATGTACACAAGGCTTGTTGTTGAGTCAATTTTAGATATAAATCTTTTTTCTCTTTGAATGAGTTTGCTTTAAATAATTCAGCACGAGCTAATGCAAGTACTCTTCTAGCAGAGTCAAAATCCCTTTTCTTTTTAAACGCTGAACATAATGATAAAGCTTCTACTGCTATACCATTCGCTCCGCTTTCAATTTTTCCTGTCATTACATTTTCAGAAAATAATAATAGAGATTTTTTTGCTATGCCCTCAGCTTCGCTCTCAGCTTTTCCTGTCTTTACATTTTCAGTTTCTTCTTTAAAAAACAAATCGTGCTCTAATTGAATATCTTTGCCGTCTATCATCATAACTTGAGCAAACACCTTTAGAAGTTTTTTTTCATCTTTATTAACGTCTGTCTCTTTTTTCCAAAAGTCTGCTTCTATTCTAAAATTTGTTTTCCTATCTTTGTTTATACGTACAGGATTAGGAAATATTGGGTGTAACGTATAGACAACACAATCAATGTTATCAAGTTCATTTTTAGTGGTATCTATATTTAACCACCATTTCCACTTTTCAGTTCCAATCTTTTCGGAACCTTGAACAATTTTTATAGACATTATACATTCTCCTTTTTAAAGTTAATAGGACGTAAGTTAATAGGGAATATAGGAATCTTTTCAGAAGAGTGAAATTCTGACTCCAGTTTTTTCCCGCCAAACTCTATTGAAACCTTTATGTATGAGTCTCGAGGGATATCCTTAGCTCTTACATATAGGATTTCGTCCATTGGTATAATATCAGTGTCAATTGTCTTCAATCGTTTATAGTCATTTTTAAAAAACTGATAACAACATTTATAATTGGAGTTACTAATACTGTCTTTAATCTCATTATGAAATGTTTCAGGTTCTAACGACAGGTTAAGATTGAGAACGGCATGCTTTCCTCCTATTGCTTCAACTATTTTTACTAAACATTCATCCCTATGATTATCGTCATATGTGATCTGTTGAATTGTAGAGTTAATTCCAACACTGCATATACTCGTTTCACGAATCTCAACAACTGGTATTGTCTTGGAATAAGCATGTTCCATCTCTTGAATAACCCAAGTATGAGTATTCCATTCATCTTTACCATCAATTTTTTCTCTTCTTGTTGTAAATCCAATTAATAAATCAGATTCTTCAATGTCTTTCCTAATAACATCATTTATGGCTCCAGCACCCTGTAGATTTGCGCCATCCACGGCCTCATCATTGAATGCTTTGATAATCGGAAATACAAATTTGGGAATCCAACTATCGCGCTCATTAAAACCATATGCAACAAAGACTCTCATGTTTTCTCCCTTTGTGTATATATTTATTTAAAATCCTTTCTCATTTCACAGCTTTTTCAATAGCTCAACCTCTATTTCTTTATCCCAGATTAAAGGTGCTTCAGCCCTGCTTTCTCTTGTCTCTCTGATAAGCCGCAGATTATTAGCAGTGGTTTCAGGCTCCCAGGGTTCCCGTACTATCGGCAGAGATTTAAGAAGCGACTCAAATGATTTTTCTCTGTCTTTAGTTAGCACATTGAGTTCAAGAAGCGTTGCATAATCCCAGTAGTCCGGACTGCCAGCTGCAATACGCCGCTCTACAGCATAGTGCACTACCGGCATTAGCTGTTTTTGCTTTGGGTTAGGCGGTATCTGGTATTCCATGAGCGTCACTGCGTTAACCCCAGGGTAAGCATCCCGCCAATCCGTTTCAAAACCCTTTAAATATGTCTCTATTGCTTTAAGCAGATAACTTTCGGCTGCAATTTCCTGTCCTTTCCTCTTCTCAGCCTCCCATCTGTCCTTATACACTCTGCCTAAAATCCCGCATGTCTCACTGCTTAGGCCATGTGTATCTATCACTCTTAAGAGAACCTCCTCAGCCTCATCAGCTTTACCGTCACGATTCAATGCAAATCCGAGTTGTTCCTGAATCATAAGCTGTGAGGATAAGGGTTTAGACATCTTATCAACCAGTGCTATCATCTCTTTATAGGCTTTAACTGCCCGATAAGAAAGAAATAAGTCAACGACAACACCTGTTTCTGCATCCTCTATTGAGGGAATTTCCTGCTCTATCTTACGCAGTGAATCCACGCCCTCTTTTCTTGCAGTTTTCAGACGTTTCCTTAACTCAGGCGAGTAATCTGCAATCTCCCTGAACAGGTCTGTTTTAGTGTGTCCTACATCAGGAAACTCCTTGATAAGTTGATAAATTGGACTGTCTGTTGTTCCGCTATTTTTTGCATACTTCAGAAGTTCTGTCAGTTTAGATTTAGTTTCCTCAATATTTTCTATGTTAGTGCCGTCATCAATTTTATAAGGTAATACTCTGAGAGTGGCTACATCAAAGGGTAGTTTGTCCTCCCCTGTGGCATATAATAAAACAGTGCTCAAATGCCGGATTGCATGTCTTATCCCCAACTCATAAAACACATTGGCATTTGCCGTTGTAAGGTCGGCTACTGCATAGTCGCACAACATCAATCTCTCAAACATGGGTTTATGGATTAAACCGCCTGATTTTTCCTCGTCCGCACGCAATGGCTCCATGCCGGCTGATTTAACTGCCGGTTTTATGAGATTTTCATACACAGCATCAAAGTCTATTTCTTCTGATGCTGTTTGTTTTTTCCCAAAAGGCATAAGAACAAAACACAGTGGAGAATTTTTAGCCATTTCTAAACACTCCTTGCGCAATAAAATCTATTTGTTAGAAAAACTCCGTATCAAGCATAATAGCAAATTTCATTTACTAATGCAATTTTTTTAAATTATTAATAATAAATTTTGTTGCATTATAAAAAAGCCAATACAAATGGTAACGTCAGCCTTAAGTGTACTATAATAATATGTTAGCAAAGTGGCCGGTATCATTTTTATAAAATCTTTATACTATATGTGTGTTTATTAATGCCTATTTTATGAAATAAACTGTTAAGGTAAACTTGAGTATCGGAGCAGTTCCGATGCTATAAAAGTTACGGGGGGTAATTATGGAGACTTTTTACTGGATTGGTGGAGTTGTCAGTATGGTGCTTTTTGTCTATCTGGCAGTAGCGCTCTTTAAACCGGAGGTGTTTTAATGACTGGAAGCGGGTTATTTCAGATCGGGTTGTATTTTGCTGTTCTGGTTGTTTTAATTAAACCGCTGGGCAGTTACATGGCAAAAGTGTATGAAGGCACGCCAAATTTGTTAACTCCAATTCTAAGACCTGTCGAAAAACTCTTGTACCGCATTTTTGGTGTCCACTCCGACGATGAGATGCCCTGGAGGACATATACGGCATCTGTTTTAGTGTTCAACCTGTTAGGTGCAATTGTTGTATATCTGCTGCAACGGTTTCAGCAATCTCTGCCGTTAAATCCACAGGGATTTCCTGCCGTATCGTGGGACTCGTCCTTTAATACAGCAGTGAGCTTTATAACCAACACCAATTGGCAGGGCTATGGCGGGGAGTCAACGATGAGTTACCTGACCCAAATGATGGGACTTGGCGTCCAGAACTTTCTCTCTGCAGCAACAGCTATGGCTGTGCTCATAGCATTAATAAGGGGATTTGTCAGGAGAAATGCTCAAACTATTGGCAACTTCTGGGTGGACTTTACACGCTCTATTTTGTACATACTATTACCCCTTTCGATAGTTTTTACAGTTGTTTTGGTATCTCAGGGGGTTGTTCAAAACTT
Organism: Nitrospirota bacterium; assembly: GCA_015233245.1. Lineage (GTDB taxonomy): Bacteria > Nitrospirota > Thermodesulfovibrionia > Thermodesulfovibrionales > Magnetobacteriaceae > Magnetomonas. Next base: position 8,842 of record JADFYB010000040.1, read on the forward strand.
TAAACCGTATCGTACTGCCTCTCTTATGCAAACCGTATCGTATGACAAACCGGTTGTTGACTCTCAGGGTAATACCGTTAAAGATGCATCTGGTAAAGACAAGACGGAACCCGCCGTAATGAAAGAGCAACAGATTCCTTTTGGCCCTGCGGCCTCTCAAATTGCAATAAAGCAGCTTGGAACAAACGGGGGCGGATTTTTTAACGTAAACTCCGCACATCCGTTTGAAAACCCCACCCCGCTATCCAATTTTTTGGAGTCCCTTGCTATTTTACTTATCGCTGCCGCTCTTTGTTACACGTTTGGCAAAATGGCAGGAGATACCCGCCAGGGATGGGCATTGCTTGCGGCTATGTTTATCATTCTTATCCCATTGCTGATATTTTGCTATTACAGCGAGACGATTGATGCGCCTTATGTTAAAAACCTTGGTGCCGCCGTAACCTCTGACGGCAATATGGAGGGAAAAGAGGTGCGCATAGGGGTGGCAAACTCAGCCCTCTGGGCTACCGTTACCACTGCCGCATCAAATGGCTCAGTTAATGCGATGCACGACTCGTTTAGCCCTTTAGGCGGGCTTATTCCGCTTTTTCTTATGCAATTGGGCGAAATAATCTTTGGCGGTGTCGGCTCAGGACTTTACGGTATGATAGTGTTTGCCATTATTTCCGTCTTTGTTGCCGGCCTTATGGTCGGACGAACGCCAGAGTATCTTGGTAAAAAAATCGAGTCGTTTGAGATGAAAATGTCCTCACTTGTAATTTTGATTCCCGCCGTGTGTGTTCTTTTGGGTACGGCGATAGCAGTTATTGCAAAAGACGGAGTAGCTGGCATAGCTAATCCGGGGCCCCACGGATTTTCAGAAATTCTGTATGCATTTTCATCATGTGCCAACAACAACGGCAGTGCATTTGCCGGACTTTCCGCTAATACTCTTTTCTATAATATAGTGCTTGGAATTGTTATGTTATTGGGAAGGTTTGGCGTAATTGTCCCCGTGCTTGCGATAGCGGGCTCATTGGCGGGAAAAAAGCACGTGCCGGTTGGTTCCGGTACATTACCTACCCATACGCCTCTGTTTGTAGTATTTTTAATAGGAATAATTATTATAGTTGGGGCACTTACATTTCTGCCCTCTCTTTCGTTAGGGCCCATTGCAGAGCACTTAACGGCCATTAAATAAAACAATATGAGGATTGGACTATGACAAAAAAATTGAAACAAAATCTTTTCGATTGGCACCTTATCAGCACCGCTGCTATTGAATCGGTTGTTAAATTAAATCCGCTATACCAGATACGTAAGCCAGTAATGTTTGTTGTAGAAATTGGGAGCGTTCTTACCACAGCGCTTTTTATCACTTGTCTTTTTAAACCACTGGGTGAACCGCCAGCTTTTATATTGGCAGTCTCGCTGTGGCTTTGGTTTACTGTTATTTTTGCTAACTTTGCTGAGTCAATGGCTGAGGGCAGGGGTAAGGCTCAGGCCGAAAACCTAAGAAGCAGCAGGCGAGATATTCAGGCAAACTTAATACCTACGCCGGATCGTAACGCAAAAGTAACCGTAGTATCTTCGTCAAAACTGAGAAAAGGGGACTACGTGATTGTAAAGGCGGGGGATATTATCCCAAGTGACGGTGAGGTAACAGAGGGCGTAGCGTCGGTAAACGAAAGCGCCATAACAGGCGAGAGTGCCCCCGTTATAAGAGAAAGCGGCGGCGACAGAAGTGCTGTCACAGGAGGCACAATGATAGTCTCCGACTGGTTAATAATAAGGATAACTGCAAACCCCGGCGAGACCTTTATTGACAGGATGATCTCTATGGTTGAGGGCGCAAAAAGGCAAAAAACCCCTAACGAGATAGCTCTTGATATTTTGCTTGCCGGATTAACCATCATCTTTCTTATAGCCACTGTTACAATCGTGCCCTTTTCATTTTTCAGCGTTAAGGCTATTTCGCAGGGAACTCCGGTTTCTGTAACTATAGTGACGGCTCTTTTGGTTTGTCTTATTCCTACAACAATAGGGGGGCTGCTCTCAGCAATAGGAATTGCCGGAATGGACAGAATGATACAGGCTAACGTGATAGCCATGTCAGGGCGTGCCGTTGAAGCCGCAGGGGATGTGGACGTTCTGCTTTTGGATAAGACCGGCACCATAACTCTTGGCAACAGACAGGCAACCGAATTTATCCCTGTCCGTGGCATAGATGTAAAAGCGCTTGCCGATGCAGCACAACTTGCCTCACTTGCCGATGAAACCCCGGAGGGGCGCAGCATTGTCGTGCTTGCTAAGAACTTGTACGGAATCAGAGAGCGTGATATAAACACACTTCATGCCAAATTCATACCGTTTTCCGCCCACACTCGCATGAGTGGCGTCAACATGGATGGAAAGGAAATACGTAAAGGGGCAAGTGATGCAGTTTTGGAGTATGTGAGGAATCAGGGAGGTGTGTTTCCCAGTGATGTAGGTAGCATTGTTGATGAGATAGCTCGTGAGGGTGCTACTCCACTGGTTGTGGCAGAAGGGAAAAAAGTGTTGGGCGTAATCCGTCTGAAAGATATTGTAAAGGGCGGGATAAAGGAGCGGTTTGCGCAACTGAGGCGTATGGGAATAAAAACCGTCATGATTACCGGTGATAATCCGCTTACTGCGGCGGCAGTGGCGGCAGATGCCGGAGTTGATGATTTTTTAGCTGAGGCAACCCCTGAGGCTAAATTAAAACTCATACGGGAGCATCAAGCAGGAGGCAGACTTGTAGCTATGACAGGAGACGGTACAAACGATGCTCCGGCTCTTGCCCAGGCCGATGTAGCTGTTGCAATGAACACTGGCACTCAGGCTGCTAAAGAGGCTGGAAACATGGTTGATCTGGACTCTAACCCAACTAAACTGATAGAGATTGTGGAAATTGGAAAGCAACTACTTATTACCCGTGGCACTTTAACCACCTTTAGCGTTGCTAACGATGTCGCTAAGTACTTTGCCATACTGCCTGCTGCATTTGTGGGTATCTATCCGGCTCTTGGCGTTCTTAATGTTATGAAATTGGCAACCCCGCTGAGTGCTATTTTGTCAGCCGTTATCTTTAATGCGTTGATTATTGTGCTCTTAATACCGCTTGCACTGAGGGGTGTAAAGTATCGTCCGCTTGGCGCCTCGGCGCTCTTAAGGAATAATCTCCTGATATATGGCTTAGGAGGCGTCATAGTACCGTTTATAGGTATTAAGGCTATAGATATGTTAATCAGCACTCTGCATATATTTTAAGGAGGGAGATAAATTATGGCAGTTTTACGGACTTCGATTGTTTCACTGGTGGTCTTTACAGTTATGTTAGGGATTATTTATCCTCTTGCTATGACAGGGATTGCTCAGGCTGTGTTTCCGGATAAGGCAAATGGGAGCATTATAGTAAAAAACGGGAAAACAGTCGGCTCTTCTCTCATAGGACAGCCCTTTAGCGCGCCCGGGTATTTTTGGAGCAGACCTTCTGCAACGACACCGTATCCATATAATGGTGTCTCCTCATCGAGCTCAAACCTGGGCCAAAACAACCCAGATCTTCAGAAAGCGCTTGCCGACAGGATTTCAGCGTTAAAGACAGCTGACCCGGAAAACACTAAACCAATCCCGATTGATTTAATCACATCATCAGGGAGCGGACTTGACCCGCACATAAGCCCGGCTGCAGCACTTTATCAGATACACCGGGTGGCAAAACACAGAGGGCTGAGTGAATCCATAGTTACATCCCTTGTTGAGAAACACACTGAGCCGCGGCAGTTTGGAATTTTTGGAGAACCTGTCGTTAACGTTGTGAAATTAAATATAGCTTTGGATAAGTTGAACTGAACTGCAATGGTTACAATTTAATCGGACAACAGGTTAAGATAACTCCGTAATAAAGAAGATGGTTATTCGGTTGTGGTGTAGACAGACTTACAACAGTCTGGTCGTAACCACACTTGAAATAACCATAACCTTATTAAGGAGGCAATGTAGCCTTTCGTAAAAAGATTTATCGCAATTACAAAAAGACCTTGATGAGTATAAAATTTCCTTAATTGGAAAATACTCCTCCTCCGTTTTGAGGATTTAGCAACGGTCTCAAATTGCAATAAGCTCTCCATTATAATATTTACTTTTAGAATCCCTTAATTAATAATTAGTATGAACTATTTTAATTATACTGTTACCGGTTTCCCGGTCTTTGAGGACTCAACGGCGGCAAATGAGGACAGTGTGATTTCAACCAATTCATCAAAAGGAATAGGCGCTTTGTTGCCTGTCTCTATTGCCCTAAGAAACTCAGTAATCTCCCTGACGTGTCCTTTGTCCTGAGCAAACTGTTTGTGGCTCTTGCCTTTGCCAAAGCAGGTCAGAGATTTGAAATTATCTATAACATACACCCGTCCTTCAGAAAACACTTCTATGCGTTCTTTGGGATAGGCTTTACTGCCGTTTGAAAAATAATTAATCGTACCGATTGAACCATCCGAGCACTTTAGAGTTATACACATCTTATCAGAGTCGGTAACGCTGTGGCCGTGAGTGCTTACTGCATAAACCTCAGTGATTCCAGATCCCGTAAAATATCTGATTAAATCCATAAAATGACACGCTTCACCAATTATCCGGCCACCTCCGCTCTCTGCGTCATGTACCCAGTGGCTACCCTCTATAGCGCCCGCATTTACCATTATATTGATACACAGAGGGTCAGATTTAGAAATTAATGACTCTTTGAGTTTTCTGCTGAATACGGAAAATCTTCTGTTAAATCCTACAAGTAAAATTCCGTTTGAATTTTTGTGAGCCTCAATAATGCCGCTTAGTTCAGCTTCGTTTAATGCAAGTGGTTTTTCGACAAAAACATTCTTACCGCTCTGTAGTGCTCTTACCACAAGCTCCGCGTGGCTCCCGTGCCGTGTAGAAATAAACACCGTGTTAATATCAGTGTCCTCAAACACACGTGAGTACTCTGATGAAGCAACTGCAAAGCCAAATTTACGCCCCAAAGCTGACACATTGCCGCCGCTTGCGCTTGATATTGTTTTAAGAGTTGCTCCTGAGTTTTTTAAATTTGGCAACAGCACCTGTTTAGCAAAATTCCCAACCCCGATGTATCCAACCACCGGTTTTTCAGATCTGCCGCTTACCGGTTTGTTAGTAAGTTCAACACTAAAATCTGGAGTTGGCGTGTCCTTTTCATATGTTAACACTATGCCAAGGGGATTTTCAGTCATAAGAAGGTCATAGGCTTTTACGGCATCATTAAATGGAAAAGAGTGGGTAATCAGTGGTTTAACATCAATTTTGCCGGCAGCCATTATGTCTAATACCGCTTCAAAATTTCTCTTAAGCGTCCACCTTACGTAACCAAATGGGTAATCGTTACAAAGCTCCTCGTACCCTCTGTCGTACCTGCCCGGGCCGTAAGAGCACGACACCTGAAAGGTCAGCTCTTTATCATAAAACGGTCTTCTTTTAAGCTCAAGTCCGGTAACGCCGGTAAGAACGATTTTCCCGCGCTTTTTACTCATCTCTGCAGCATAATCCACTGGCGCAGTGCTCTTTGTAGAGGCTGCCACTATCACGCCATCCATCCCCATTCCGCGGCTAAAGGCGATGGCGGACTCAACCGGCGATTCATTCCCAGAAAGCGTAAACCCAACTGCTCCAAAACTCTCTGCAAGTTTCACCTTATCAGCATTTATATCAATTCCAAAAACACGGCACCCTGAGGCGGTAAGGAGTTGCACTGTCAGTTGCCCAACCAACCCAAGCCCAATTACGCAAATGCTCTCGCCAAGTGTAGGATTTAACAGACGTATCCCCTGAAGCGCAATTGCTCCAACCACCGTAAAGACAGCTGATTCATCCGAAACGTTATCGGGAATTCTGGCAGCAAGGTTTTTTGACACACAAACAAACTCGGCGTGCCCACCGTTACAGACCACTCTGTCACCGCGATAAAACCCCTCTGCGTTACGCCCAACACTAAACACCTCTCCAACAAGAGAGTACCCTGGCACAATGCCGTCATCGAGTTTTGCTCTTACAGCATCAAGTGTAGGCATAAGGCCGTCTGTTTTAATCTTATTAATAACCTGATTCACTTTCTCAGGCTGGCTTTTAACCTTCTCTATAAGAGAACCCCTGCCAAACTCTAAAAGCATACGCTCCGTGCCGGTTGATATCAGACTAAGCGAACTCTTTACAACAACAGACTCTCTGCCAACCTGCGGCACCGGTGACTCCATAAAGGAGATTACCCCGTTTTTTAAGTTTTGTGTTAGTTGTTTCATGTGTTAGGATATAACTGTTACCGTCTCATAAAGAAAAGAGAGTTTATCTTGCCTTAACCTAAATTTAGTGCCATGATTATGCCCTGTTCGAGCATCAAAATCAATTAAAATATCACCCTGCTCTAATGCTTCAAGGAATCTATCTAAGCTAAATTTTTGCAGCATTAGAATATTATCATATTTGAAATACTCTATTTCTTTTTCACGTTTGCTTTGTGCTTGAACATAAAAGCAATTCAGCAATTTAGTCCCTGCCTTGTGAAATAAATCGTCAAATCCCCAATATGGCTGAGGGTCCAGTTCTTTTAACCCTACTCTTTCTTTGACGGAATTCAACCACAAAGAGTGTTTTTCCGAAACATGGTTAGCATCAAATGAAATTAAAACTTTACGCTCTTTACGATTAATTATAACCATAAACCCTCTGTCACTTCGTGACTTCCCATGAATCGTTTGACGAAAACTCATTTCGGCGTCGCTGTATTTTTTGCTTGCTTCTTTATGTTTCCAGCCGTATTTAGGGAGTAATACTTCTGGAACAAACTTTAATGCCCGTGGTGAGGGCTCAATATGAAAAAGAGTAGTTAAGGATGATGTATTAAGTCTTTGGCATTTTAATTCCCATTCAGATGCATTTGGAATCGGCAAATTATTTTCTGTAATGCCGAGTAAGTCTTCAAGAGTGTTTCCTATACCACCTACATTACCAAATCTTGCATTCCTTATCCATCCGCTGTTTTTTATCTCAACGAGCTTATTTATAAGCTCTTCTTTTGTGTACATCTTCACTTGGGCGGTCTCCAGAAGTCTAAAAGATATTCAAAGGTGACTCCCATAGTAATGTAGTTACTTGGCCAACCAAAAATGCCAATTTTATTTACAATATTAGTTCTATCCCAAATAATAATATTTCTAAGTTCATACCCCCTTCGTCTTAATTCCTGTACTAAAGAAATGTGTATAGTAATTCTCTCGTTTTCCCACCACATATCGGGGACATTAATAACACAGTGAGCTTTTGGCTTTAATAACGGTAGCATAGATTCAAAAATATCCCCCATAGCTATAGTGTAATCATCTATTGACATTATGCCTAAATCCCTTTCATCCTGAGAATATTGCTCAACTTTATCGAGTTGTTCGTTTTTCCTGTCCCGCCTTGATTTATTTTTTCTTTGGCGATTTAAAAGATTTGCATATGGTGGTGATGTCCATATAAGGGATACAGTTTCTTCTTTAAAGTACTCATGAATATTTTTTGCATCGTCCTGAATAGGAGTCTGTTTTGACATATTATGAAGATGACCATTAGTAAGACGTGTTTTGCAAAGCTCTATATAGCTTGATTGCAAATCAAATCCCACTGCATTTCTATTAGCGTCCATAGCAGCAACAAGAGTGGTTCCACTTCCAACAAAAGGGTCAACAACTAATTCACCCATATGCGTAAATAATTCGATGACTTTTTTAGCAAGCGAGATTGGGAATGTGGCAGGATGTGTACTTTTATCTCTTATATCTCTTTTTTCATAGGTGAACTGCCACACACCAAGCTGGTTTCTAAGCCACTCTTTAGCCGTAAGACAGTTTATATTGGATGGTTTACATTGACAGAGACGTTCATAACTAATATCTAACAAGTTTTTTTTATTAATCCCAACATCCACGGATTATTATAGCAGGAATCTGACGATTCCTTCAATAACTTGACAACCAAGTCTTCACTAACTATATTTCCTAAAATAGTCGTTAATTTCATCCCGCAATTCAATCCCTACTCTTTCAAAAATATCAAGTAAGACCTGATATGTACCATTACCCCCAAGAAAATCCCAAAACTCATCGGCAACCTTCAATTCGCTATTAATGTCCAACATTCCGCGCATTGTCCAACGATTATAGGGTTGCGGTTCATATTGATTATACGGTATCGCAACAAGAGTTTGAACATTTGCGGTTGGGTATATCGCAAGCGTTGCTGCTACCCATTCTAAAAGTGTTCGTTTAAACCCCTTAAACTCACCGGCGTTTGGTTTTGCTGTTTTAAGATCAATGAAATAAATTGTGCCATCGTGCGAAACGAGTTTAATATCGGCCTTTGTCAGTCTGACTGTTTTCATTTCTCCACGAGTACAAACAGCTCTGATTGCATTTATTTCATCATGTTTACATGGGACTACGCTATCTTTAGCCACAGCTAATCCATCAATAATGTTTTGAATGACCTTGTGTGCTTCAGTCGAAATTTGTTTTCCCACAATCTGTTGTGATTCTGCTGATACAAAATTTGACGAGGATAATGCTAACGCGACCGGTTCAAAAATACTTGTGCCAAAGTTTGTATTCAAGGAATGGATAAAAGAATATAAAGCCAGTCTGTCTTTACCAAGTAACCGTGTGTGAAATGGCATATATGCTGGTTCAGGGTTATAGTTTTGGAATTTACATCTTAAAGCATTTCGCAGAACGTTTTCAACGTTTATGATTTGTTCCTGAGATAACATCAATGTTTTCTCTTTATATGGAAGATGATTTCAGAGTATGCACCTTTATCTTTCTCTGTGCGGTTTAACACAGGGCGTTTATATTGATTAACTATGCGCATCTCACAGTTTTCAGCGATAACCGAATACAAAATAAAAAGTCTTTGTCCTTAACTTATCAAACTGTGCTAAGCGTTTAATAGTGTCTTTGGTATATGTCTCCCACCACTTTAGTATTGAAAAGACGGGTTTGTACATTTTCTCTTGTTTAAAACAGGTCTCCTTTTTAAAATGGTCTGTGTGTGTGTCAAGAAAATATTCTACAAGTTGAGGGATAAATTTACCTTTATATGGATGCAGCCGGTGAACGTGCTTTGTAGTTTCGCTCTCTGTGTATTGATCAAAGGATAATGCCCAGTTTAAATCACAACCAAGCCGCTCTTTCCATGAAAGCTCTTTATGCCCATTGTATGATCTATAGTAGCGTTTTAATTCCTGCCTGGAAATGCAAGTTGAGCCATTGCTTCCAAGTTTTTTTATCCGTCCATATTGAATGAGATAAGAGATATTTGAGGTTGTTACAGTTTTACACAAATGTTCCGTTGCCCACTCACTGGCTTCTTTTATTGTTAATAATTCATTATCGTTTGTGATTTCATTAACCGGTTTCAAGCTTTATATGTTTCCTCGCGTTCTCTGATATTGGATTTTAGCGTATTTCCATCAATGTTTTCAACCGGCTTAAAAACAAACTCATCGAAGGTTGTGTTTAGAACTAAAATTACGGCTTACAAAAAAAGTAATTTGACTTTATATGATTTAATTGTGTACAATATCAATTGACTTGTAATGGAACAGACAGTTATAAATTTAATTCTGCAAGCTGGTTACGTAGTCAAGTGCGTAATGCTGACACTGTTAGTGTTTTCAGTGGTGTCGTGGGGCATAATAATTTATAAGTGGCGGTTCTTTTCAAAGGCCAAGCGGGAATCCAACGATTTTGTAAGATACTTCAGAGCTGGTAAGGAGCCTGGCGGGCTGAATAAATTGGCCAGATCCTGCACAGTAAGCCCTCTTGCAAATATCTATACCTCAGTCTATGAAGACAGGGATGTATCAGGGACAGACGGCATAAGAAGAGCGTTAAACAGATACGGTGCACTTGAAACCGCTAATCTTGAGAGATATTTGAACTTTCTTGCTACAACAGGTTCAACAACTCCTTTTATAGGGCTGTTCGGTACAGTTTGGGGTATTATGAACGCCTTTAAAGGAATAGGGGCAGCCGGTTCGGCATCCCTTGCCGTAGTAGCCCCCGGTATAGCAGAGGCTCTGATTACTACTGCCGCAGGTCTTGCTACAGCCATACCTGCCGTTATCGGTTATAACTACTATCTCAGCATGGCAAAGAGAATGATTGTTGAGATGGAGGATTTTTCAGAAGACCTGCAAGCTTTTTTTGAGGGACTTATTATTGAAAGTAGAAAAAAATAGGTCTGCCCTCTCAGAGATAAATGTAACCCCGCTTGTTGACGTTATGCTGGTCTTGCTGGTGATTTTTATGGTTACGGCTCCTATGATGAAGCAGGGCATGGATATTGAGTTACCAAAAACCAAAGGCACATCACTTCCAAATCAAGAGAGATTCACTGTCAGTATAAAAAAAGACGGTGTGCTTTACCTCAACACGGAGAAGATGACAGAGGAATCTCTGATTGATAAGCTTAGAAACGTCAGCACAGTAAACCCTGACGTATATCTTGAAGCAGATAAAACCGTTCCCTATGGCCGGGTAGCCGAAATAATGGCTGAAATAAAAGCGGCAGGCATAGAAAAGCTTGGCCTTGTTACAGAACCAAAAGTAAATGAAAAATAATGAAGCAACCGAGTATTCAGTTAGCTGCTGTTGCATCTCTGATTATTCACGCTGCGGCCTTTATGCTGCTGATTTATATAGCTAACAGACATCCGGCGTTTAACATGCCGAAGGCTTATACCGTAAACCTTGTCTCTGTACCTAAAACATCGCCTGCAAATCTGCCCACACGCGGTGAACCTCCCAAAGCCCCTAAACAGGAAAAGCAAGAGCCGGAGGCTAAAGAGCAGAAAGAACAGGCTGAAGTACAAGAAACTGAGGCAAAGCCAGCTAAGCCTAAACCGGAAAAACCTCCCAAAACGGAGTTGAAGGAACCAGAGGTTAAGAAAAAGGTTAAACCGGAAAAACCAAAAGAAGAGGTTAAAAAACCGGAAAAACACGTTGAAAAAGACAAGGGTAAGGAACCTGTAAAAGAAAAAGCAAAAGAGAAAGTTAAGGATGAAAAACCGGAAAAACCTAAAGAGACTTCTAAACCAAAAGTAAAGCCCGAAGTAAAACCAGAGGAAAAACCTTCAAAGAAGGAAACCACCAGTGAGGATACTTCTTCTGTTGAAGACAGGATAGCGGCACTGAAAGCTAAAAAGAAACTGCAACAACACGCTATGCAAAGGGCGGTTGTAGATGTGGGTGTATCAAAAGCAAAGCCGGGTCAACTTGCCTCAGGCACCGGTGAAGGGGCAATGCCCTCAACCGGTAACGTTATAACGGATGAGTATGCGTCGGCTGTCAGTGCCCACATTAAAAAGAGATGGGTCTATCCAGAGGCAGGTAAAAAAGGGCTGCTTGCTGTGGTTACCTTTACAATAAGGAGGAATGGCCAAATCGAAAACGTACAGCTTGAAAAGAAATCAGGAAATACATTTTATGACCGCTCTGCCCTTGCAGCTGTGACAAAATCGGTTCCTTTGCCGCAACCGCCTTATGATAATTTTGAATTAGGTGTTAACTTTAAGGATGACTTTTAACAATTTTATGGGGGATTGAGTTTGACTATGAGAAAAATGTTTGTAGGGTTCGTTTTCTTAACCACCGTGTTGTTTTATGCAAGTGCCGATGCACGGCTGTATGTGGACATAACATCGCCTGGGATGCGGAAGATGCCCGTTGCCGTACAGGACTTTCCAGGCCTTGTGGAGGGTAAAGAGGTCTCAGACACTGTGGAGTCCGATTTGGGTTTTACCGGTGTATTTACAATGTTAGACAAAGCCAGACAAGTAGAGGGTCCTGGTGCGCCATTCAGTCCTAACAACTGGAGACCGCTCGGTGTGGATGCAGTTGTAAAAGGTACCCTTGAGACGAGCCCAAACGGGGAAATTAGTGCCACTGTAACCGTATATGATGTTTCAGAGTCAAATGCGATGATGAAAAAGAAATATGTAACAAGAAAGGATTTGATAAGACCCCTTGCCCACCGTATAGCAGATGACATATATGAGGCAATAACCGGCCAAAAGGGAATTTTCAGCTCAAAAATCGCCTTTGTAGCCCAAGGCAGTGAGGGCGGCTCAATTTACCTTATGGACTATGACGGACAGAGGATGAAAAGGATAGTAAGCCGCGGCAGTATTACGATGAAACCACACTGGGCGCCGGGTGGTAAGAAGTTAGCCTACTCATCACTGAGAAATGGTAAATGGGCGATATTCATGCTGGATTTTGACAGTGCGGCGGAATCCGTTTTCTTTTCTTCATCGGGAACCAATCTTGCCGGAGATTTTACTCCGGATGGCAAGTATCTTCTGTTGTCATCATCAAGCAAAGGCTCCCCGGACATTTACATGCTGCATCTTACAACGAAAGTTTTAAGCCGGATTACTTACTCAGACGGCATAGAGGTGTCTCCATCCCCCTCTCCTGACGGCAGCCGGATAGCATTTGTATCTGACAAGAGCACGACCCCACAAATATACACTATGTCTTTTGATGGCTCCGATGTAAGGAGAATATCCTATGAAGGTAACTATAGCACATCCCCCGAGTGGTCACCCGCAGGAGATAAAATAGTGTTTGCCTCAATGCGAGGGGGACAGTTCCAGGTATTTACGGTAAATCCTGACGGCAGCTCAATGACTCAGTTAACCCAGGAGGGGACAAATGACGAGCCTTCTTTCTCACCTGACGGTAGATACATAACCTTCACATCTACTCGTGACGGCTCAAAGGGCGTATATATAATGAACTCAGACGGACAACAGCAGCGGAGGATAACTCCAAGAAACATAAGGGCCTTTGGCCCTTCATGGTCACATTAAACCTAAGGAGGAACACTGATGAAATATTTAGTATTGGTCATGTCGCTTTTGGTATTTGTAGCGGGTTGTGCAAGCGATGCTACAGTGAAGGATGACAGCCAAAAACAGAAAACTGTAAAGTCGCAAAGAACAGACGATGGAATTTCACTCAACAAAGAGGGGATAAGTGATAAGTCCTTAACAGATGAGCAACTGAAAAATGTAATGAATACAATCTTTACAGATGTGCATTTTCCCTACAATAAGTACGATATATTGGAGGAGGACAAAGCGTCTTTGAGGTTAAAATCAGACTGGTTGCTGAAACATCCCTCTGTTACGCTTATCATAGAGGGACATTGTGATGATAGAGGG
>JADFYB010000219.1 GCA_015233245.1 Nitrospirota bacterium
ACTGCAAATATTATGTTGTTTGTTGTTGGGCTGTTAATGGTGGCAGCCTTGTTTTTCTGGTGTGGAAATTTAGGTGTTAAGACTGCTTCGGGCGGTGTTATTACTGGTTGTTATAATACAGCCGGAGAAGATTATAGTTATAGTGTCGAGGATAATCTCACATGTTTTGACAATGGGACATACGTGACATATAATCTGCCGTATTTGCATACAAACCCGGCTGGTACTGTAACTTGCATTGTTTCTAATTTTGGTACGACCTCTGACAATGTAACTAAAGTGTTTTTTACTGTTATGTCTAACTTTCTCGGCAATACGGACAGGAATCCTATAAGCATTTCATCTGCTGTTAATGCAGGCACCGCATCTCAAAAATCAGCACAGATAACTTTTAGCGGTCAGGGTATATATATAGGTACAAGTACTGACAATTTGGCCTCATCCTTATCCAGCTACGTTGGTACATCAGAAGGGTACGGGGCCAAACTGACATTCATCTCCTCCATAAAACAAAGTGATGGATCTTCTGTTTATACTGACCTTTACAGCAACCAAAGGCAAGCCTCTGTACGTAACAGCCACCTTAATTGTAAAAATATCGTCATGTCCTGTTTTCAGGGAACGTCAACTCCAACTCGTGTCCTCACAGGGTACTCTTGTGAGGCAGGGTACATTATGGGCTACAATAATATAGCTGGTCTGAGACCCTATGACATAGATCCATGGACATTTGGTTGGATTAATGAGGTCAAATATACTCTTGAAAACAACCCTACTTATATGGACAACGCAACAGGGTACACTTATTAAAATAATGAGGGCTGCTCAAAAACTATTTATAGTTTTTAGCAGCGCTAACTTATATAGTAAAGGATTTTTAACCACAGATTGACACAGATAGATGAGGTAATCCGAATCTGTGTTTATCTGTGGTTTGTTGTTATTTAGTTTTTTTTAGTTAACTAGTCTTAGACAATGCCTTTTCGTAAAATATCGTGCAGGTGTATTATGCCTATGGCACAACCTTCTGTGTCCGGCACAATCAGAGACGTGATGGCGTGTGTTTCCATGACCGACAGAGCCTTTGCGGCAAGTTCATTTTCATCAATGTAGCGAGGGTTTTTAGTCATTACTTCAGAGGCCTCCATATCAAACACTCTGCGTCCCCACTGTGCTATGCCGCGCCTTAAATCTCCATCTGTTATTATTCCATGGATTTTTCTGCTGCTGTCGGCCACTATGGTTACTCCGAGACGTTTTGAGGATATTTCCATCACGGCCTCTGACATCTTTGCCTGTGGTGTTACGTAGGGGAGAGAGTCTCCGGAGTGCATCAGCTCAGATACTTTTATGAAGAGTTTTTTGCCTATTGCGCCGTTAGGATGGAAAAAAGCAAAATCCTCTTTTTTAAATCCACGTTTAAGTAGCAGCACTACTGCAAGGGCATCCCCCATGGCAAGAGTTGCCGTTGTTGATGAGGTAGGCACAACTCCCATAGGGCACGCCTCCTCTTTGACAGTTATATCAATACTTACCACAGATTCTCTGGACAGGGTTGAGTTCATATTGCCGGTCATACTGATAAGGTTAATATTAAAACGCTTAAAAAACGGTATTAGGCGAAGTATCTCTTCAGTCTCGCCGCTGTTAGAAATGGCTATAACCACATCATCGCTTGTCACCATGCCAAGGTCGCCGTGGCCTGCCTCTGCCGGGTGCATAAAAAAAGAGGGTGTGCCGGTTGAGGCCAGAGTTGCTGATATTTTCTTTGCTATCAGCCCGGATTTCCCCATTCCCGTAAGAACTGTCTTGCCGTGGCTGTCAAATATCAAATCCACTGCGTGAATAAAACGGCTGTCAAGCCTCTCAATTAATCCCAATATAGCTTGTGCCTCTTCTTGCAGCACATTGCGGGCTGTTTCTATTATTTTACTTTCAGAAATCATCTATCTCCTTTGTTCCATTGCGGTTATTCCGTGAGTTGGAAACAGGGAACGTTTTTCTCGTATAGCACTGGATATAAATGCCTTAAAAAGAGGATGAGGCTCGGTCGGCCTTGATTTAAACTCAGGATGAAACTGGCAGCCAAGAAACCACGGATGCCCGTTTAGTTCCACTATTTCAACCAGCTTGCCGTCAGGGCTAAGTCCACTAAAGCGCATCCCTTTGGATTGTAAAATCTCCCTGTAGTCATTATTAAATTCATATCTATGGCGATGCCGCTCTGTGATATCAGTTTTTTCGTAGGCCTCTTGAGCGTTACTACCGTGCTCAAGCAGGCAAGGATAACCGCCAAGACGCATAGTGCCGCCCTTTTCGCTTTCCATGCTTCGTTTCTGCACAGAGTTTGTTTTAAAGTCAAACCACTGTTCCATGAGGTAAATTATAGGCTCAGTACACTTTACGTCAAACTCGGCGCTGTTTGCCCCCGTTATTCCACACACATTTCTTGCAAACTCTATCACAGCACACTGCATACCAAGGCAGATGCCAAAGTACGGAATCTTCTTTTCCCGTGCATATTGGACAGCTCGTATTTTACCCTCTATCCCTCGAATTCCAAACCCGCCAGGCACCAGTATTCCATCCACATCAGACATATATTTATCTATTTCGTGCCTTTCTAACTCCTCAGAATCCAGCCATTTAAAATTAACAAGCGCATCGTTTGCAATGCCGCCATGAATCAGTGATTCTATCAGACTTTTATAGGCATCCCTAAGGCCGATGTACTTTCCCACCAGAGCTATTGTTACCTCATTAGATGGGGTCTTTATGGTTTTTACCACATTGTGCCAAACATCAAGTTTTGGAGGGTTGGCGTCAAATTTAAATTTCTTTGCTATCAAAGTATCAAGTCCCTCTCTGTGAAGCACTAAAGGAACCTCATAAATTGTCTCCACATCTATTGCCCCAATCACGGAGTCCTCCTCGATGTTACAGTGGAGGGCGATTTTTCTTTTCATATCCTGCGGAATCTCCCTGTCTGAGCGGCAAAGGAGGGCATCCGGTTGAATTCCTATCTCGCGCAGCTCTTTTACACTGTGCTGAGTTGGTTTTGACTTTAGCTCTCCGGCGCTACCTATGTAGGGAACCAGTGTCAGATGAAAGTACATTGTGTTTTCTCTGCCTACATCATAAGGAATCTGTCTTATGGCCTCAAGAAAGGGCAGACTTTCTATGTCACCAATTGTGCCTCCAATCTCAACTATCACCACATCCACCCCATCACAGTCAAGAGAGCGTATTGCCGACTTGATTTCATCCGTAATGTGGGGCACCACCTGAACGGTTTGGCCGAGGTAGTGGCCGAGGCGCTCCTTCTTTATGACATTAAAGTAAATTTTCCCAGTGGTGTAGTTATTCTTCTGAGAGCTCTGAACATGCGTGAATCGTTCGTAATGGCCTAAGTCAAGGTCTGTCTCGGTTCCATCCTCAGTGACATAGACCTCGCCGTGTTGAAACGGGCTTAATGTGCCCGGGTCGAGGTTTATGTAAGGGTCAAGTTTCTGAAGCGTTACCTTAAGCCCTCTGGCTTCAAGCAGTGCTCCTATTGCCGATGCAGCAATCCCCTTTCCAAGGGATGATACCACCCCGCCTGTCAGGAATATGTATTTAGCCATCTCTCCACCTTTCCGATATCCTCCGGGCGGTCCACAGCTATGGTATCAAAACCGGTTTCGGCGACCTTGATTTTGTAACCATTTGTCAGTGCCCGCAATTGTTCAAGTTTTTCAGCTCTCTCTAATTGACTCTCAGGCAGCTCCGAAAGCCGAATAAGCACTTCTTTTTTGTAACCATAAATCCCAATGTGTTTAAAGTAATGTATCCCTGATGAGTCTATGGCATCCATACTATTCAGTGTTGATATTCCGTCAAAAACATCCCTTAAATAAGGAATAGTTGATCTTGAAAAATAAAGAGCAAACCCCTCCGAATCTGTAACGACTTTAACGATATTTGGATCAAAGATTTCACAGGGGGTTGTTATTTTCTTTTTGAGAGTTCCCATAGAGGCTCTGTCGTCTTGCATGAGTTCAATGACTGAGTCAATCATATCAGGCTCAATGAGAGGCTCATCCCCCTGTACGTTGACAATTACGGTAAATGGCAAATCCCGTGCTGCCTCTGCGATTCTGTCAGTGCCAGTGGCGTGGGCATCTTTGGTCATAATGGCAGTGCCGCCAAAACCTACCACCGTATTAAAGATTTCCATGTTGTCGGTTGCTACAAACACAGCAGCGGCTGTGCGGGCAGCGCGTTCATAGACGTGCTGTATCATCGGCTTACCGTGAATCAGAGCCAGCGGTTTCCCTGGAAACCTGGATGCTCCGTACCGTGCCGGTATAATAACTG
>JADFYB010000220.1 GCA_015233245.1 Nitrospirota bacterium
TTGATGCAAAACAGAGCGGATTGCCGGAGGATAGTGTCCTTCTGTTTAATCTCCTCTGGCTAAGTACTGCATCTATCCCAAGGTTTCTTACAGCACGAAGGAAAGCCGAGCTTATTAGTTTGTAGTTATTTAAAAGACTGTCGGTAAAAGGAACACTTGGGGCGTCTTTGCCTGCAACTGACGAAAAGCTGTAGGTAAGCTCATTGCCGTGCAGTATTGCCCTGCCACCGGTTGGCCTTCTTACAACAGGAATTTCCAGCTCATTACATCTGGTTAAGTTAATGTCACTTACTTTCTGAAAGGCCCCGATAGTTATTGAAGGATGTATCCAGCCATAAAATCTAAGAGTGGGAGGCACAAAACCTGCAACAACACTTTCCGCAATCGCCTCATCCAATGCCATATTAAATCCGGCACTATTTGTGCTGTAAGTTATTAATCGCCAGTGATCGTTTTTCATTGAAGCATAATACTAAACCACCTAGACATTGTCAAGAAACAGATTTAAGAGGAGGTGGGTCAGTTTTAATTTTTATCAGCTATGATAATACTAATTTGATCTGCGAGTTCTTTTGAACTATGGTGTTTCTACTCTATTCCATTATTATTAATCGTATAAATTTACTGCCTTTTCTTGTAGCTTTTGCTTTTATATCAATCCACTTATTCAAATGAAGACTTTCTGTAAACTTTGAATTATCAAGTGGCTCATTACCAGTGATATCGATTTTAGGTTGAGACATTTCTTTATCACTACCCACGTTATAAATAATGTGTGCATTACCCTTCCTTGTTTTAGTATTCAGATTATAAATGCAAATTGAGTAATCCTTTGGTTCATTATCTTTATCATAAACTTTCGATTCTTCAATAACCTTCATGATTTCCGTAAAATATGATTTACATTTGTCATCAAGAAACCCAATGGGATTTTCGTTATCAACGGATTTGTTTAGAAATTCCATACCAGTAAAATTCGTACCCATATTTTCTGTGATTTTTTCGAAATTATCAGCAGAAACAACAAGTTCCTCCTTTACAATCTCCTCAATATTTTCAGGCAAACTAGCAGAGGAGGAATCATATATCGTTTTCAGATTTTCCTTTAAAATCTCAAAGTTTTTAGCCTTTATTCCTTCTCCTTTAAAGATAACGTTAACCTCGTCATGAAGATAGGACATACAATATTCCAAATATTTACTGACATATTGGCTAGCGTATTCCTTGTTAACTGGCAATAGTCTGTTATCATCGAAATCAATGCTAAAGTTTAATCTGAAGCTTCCCTCAGAATAGGCTTTCTGATAAATTGATGGTGTGGGATATAATGATTTAAGGGGGATAATTGAGGATATGAGGATTTTACTAAATGCTGTTTGAATATTACTTATCTCCTTAGTTAAGGCACGTTTCAGGTCAGCTAATTTCCCCTTTAAGCTAACTACAAAATCTAAACTGTAGTTTTTCTCAAATTCGGGGCAAAAAGAATTTTCAAGTGGTACATACCCAGAAGGAATTTCATTGAACCCTATAAGGAATATATCTCGGATAGTAGTATCGTAATTCCTATCAACAACAAAGATTTTACTTTCTTCATTTTTCAATATCTCAAGATAACTAATCATTCCGTTAAGGAAGTCTATGTATGTTTTCTCAGAGATGAAGACATGAAAAAATCTAAAAAAACCTAAAGTATCAGCCTCATCAACTAGCGAGCCTAAAATGCGATTTCCATCTTTGTTGGTACCTGAGAAAAGGATTGGTTCTTCATCATATAAAATATCAGTGTAATTTGCTGTAATAAATGGCAAATCCATAAATGGCCAATCATTTTTGATACTTTTTTGTTTTATCTCAAACATGGTCATTGAGGTCAATATATTCTAATATTTCCAGATTATCTAATGTGAAAGAATCACACTTAAAGAAATCGAAATGAGATTTATCTTGCGATTCTGTTCTCTTCAGCTTTCCAGCATTTTGTCTAAACTTAAAAGTGCAGCAATAAGCCTTATGACCTGGGCTAAAAGTAAATGTTTTAATATACTTGTTTATTATATCCTCTTTGGTACTGTCATCAAACAGATTTACAGAAATTCCTTTGTGAGAACAGATAGATTTGCAGCTATTGTTAGTATAAGGCTGCTTTTTTTCCCACTTTGATTTAAAATCTTTATCAAATATTGGGTTATAACGGACACGTCTGGCGAACACTTCATATAAATTCTCATCAGCGCCTTTCACACAGTCACAATGAGTGTCAATATGTAGTTGTTTGAATTCCATGCTTTTCAATCCTACTTTGATGATGTTAGCATTTCAATAAACTTTAAGTAAACTACCACCGAATATATCGTCTTGAATCAACATACAGCCTGTGTCGTGGTCATCGCAAGAAAATTCCCGTGCTACCCAAGCTTTATGGGTTATGATTGGAGACATGAATGAATATCAGTATGACGGGTAAGCAAATGCAAAAACGGCATAGTTTCACAATTTTGGTATTAAATCCCACAAGTATGATAAAATACAGTGTCTCTGAGTAGAGTCATTATATGATAACAGAATCAAGCGCAATGGAGGAGGCAGTGACGATGTTAGAAAACATTAAGTGGGTATGTCATGATTGTTTTAAAATAACCGGAGAAAAGACTATTTACACTGACCCTTACAACATTAAAAAACCCGATAAGGCGGATTTGATTTTTATAACCCATACTCACTTTGACCATTTCTCACCTGATGATATACGGAAAATAAGCGGCCAAAACACCGCCTTTGTAGTTCCCCACGATTGTGCCTTTAAGCTTACCGGTAACGTTAAAGTGGCAATGCCAGGGGATAAGTTCACAGTTTCAGGCATTGAGGTAGAGGCAGTGCCTGCATATAATACCAACAAAAATTTCCATCCAAAGGCCAACAACTGGCTGGGATACATTTTTAAGGTAAACGGCATAAGAATTTATCTGGCAGGAGATACCGACCATATCCCTGAGATGCGCGCGCTTTCAAACATTGACATAGCGTTTCTTCCTGTAAGCGGCACCTACGTTATGACAGCCGATGAGGCTGCAGCAGCGGCTCTTGACATTAAACCAAAGATCGCTGCCATCCCTATGCACTATGCCACCATTGTGGGAACTAAAGAGGATGCCAAACGGTTTGCGGAACTGCTTGAAGGAAAAATTAAGGTATATGTGCCAAATGCTGTTTAAGGATTCAAGTAATATGGTTAATGAAATAGTTTCAAAACTTAAGGACAATTTCACAAATGCTAAGTGTGCCCTTAATTTCACTACTGAGTTTGAACTTCTTGTGGCCACTATTCTTTCTGCTCAATGTACTGATGTAAGGGTAAACATCGTGACAAAGACTCTGTTTAAAAAATATCCGACTGTTGCAGACTTTGCAAATGCTGATTTAAGCATACTGGAGGAGGATATTAAAACGACAGGGTTTTTTAAAAACAAAGCCGAGGCTATCAAAAAGTGTGCCGGTACAATTATTGCCAATTATGCCGGTAGCGTTCCCCCAAAAATGGAGGAGTTAACCAAATTACCAGGTGTAGGACGAAAAACGGCAAGCGTGGTTTTAGCTGTGGCGTTTTCTATTCCAGCTATTGCAGTTGATACCCACGTGCTAAGAATAACTAACCGCCTCAGGCTGGTTAACTCCAAAAACCCTGAAAAAGTGGAAATGACACTCAGAGAGCTGATTCCGGAAACGGAATGGATTGCATTTTCTCTTAGTACCGTTCTTTTTGGCCGTACCATTTGCAAGGCAATAAAACCTCTCTGCTCTAAATGCTTTTTGAATACCCTGTGTCCGTGGCCGGATAAAAACATCTGAATATGGATTTTAGTTATAATATCCAGTATGTAACTGAAACCGCCTCCACAAACGACCTTGCTAAAACACTTGCCAGACAAAATGCCCCGCACGGCACTGTAATTATTGCTGACAGCCAACACAAAGGACGTGGGAAAGGAGGAAACGAGTGGTTTTCACCCCCAGGCGTAAACATATATATGTCTGTCATATTAAGGCCTGAGCAGGGCTTTCCATTGACACTTATGAATGTTATCAGCTCTCTTTCTTTAGTCTCTGCTATTAAAGAAACCTGCAAACTAACTGTGTGGCCTAAGTGGCCAAATGATATATTTTGTGGTAGTAAAAAACTCGGCGGGATTCTTTCTGAGTCCTCATCGGCAGGCAGCATGGTGTCTTACATCGTTACCGGAATTGGCCTTAATGTTAATACTAAAGAGTTTCCTGATTTGTTAAAAAACACTGCCACAAGTATTTTTTTAGAGACAGGGAAA
>JADFYB010000221.1 GCA_015233245.1 Nitrospirota bacterium
ATATACCGGTCTATAAAAATAGAGCCTGCTGACTTTACCCCGTCTTTAATCTGCTTATAAACGTAGTATAATCTGACGGCGTCTCCGCCTGTAGTGCCTGGAAGCAGTATGTTAAAAAACAGACCTATCATATACAAAGCAAACAAGAGACTTACATGGATTTCATCACCAATAAACATCTGCCATCTGAAAGAGGCAATAAGTGTGGGCAAAACACTTATAAGGCAAGCTATGATGAAATAAAACATATTGATGTTCTTAAACAGAATTACGACCTCTCTTACCCCTGCTTTTCTTAGCAGATACCAAATAAGCCCTCCGCTAATCAACGCTTTTACAAAAATCAAAAGGATTTTCTTTGTTTGCGGCGTCAATTAAATTTTGCCTTTAATAATGTTTGAGTGTCTTAACATTGTGCTTGTTTACACTGTAGTCTATGAAAAAATGGGCACATATGTCAATTAACAGCAAGTGCGCGTGCAATAGCCGTGACCTGCTCAAGCATTTTCTTTCTTTCATCGCCTGAAACGTATGGAACTGAGGTAAAAAACTTATGCTCTGTCACTTCAAAGCCACAAAAAGTAAAGATGCCGCCGTCTATGGTCTGACTAAGACTTTTAAACATGCCTGTGTCGGTGTATGTTTTTTCGTCGCCTCCGGTTGTTGATAAAATCAAGACTTTTTTGCCGTTAAGAAGCCCCCTTACTCCCTTTTCATCGATTGTGTAAGCAAAGCCATAGTTAAATACCCTGTCAATGTATCCCTTTAAAATAGCAGGAAGGGAGAACCACCACACAGGATGAACAAAGACGACCATGTCCGACCACACAATAAAATCCTGTTCGAGTTTAACGTCGTCGGCGACTTTCCCCTGCTGTGCCAGCAGGAAATCTGTTGACTTAAGCACTGGGTCAAATCCTATCGCGTATAAGTCTCTGACTTTGACGTCATGGCCGCAGGCTGTTAACTCAGAAACAATCGTTTCTTTTATAGCATGGTTAAAACTTCCGGGGTTTGGGTGACTGTACACTAATAATATTTTCATAGCCTTTACTCCTCCTTATGTACTGTTCAGACATTTGTTTTACCGCTGTCTCTGTTAATCTGTAAACTACAGTAATCTTTTAGAACTTGCCTCAGACCGTTTAACTCGGGATTGTCGGGCAGAGTATCCACCATTGTATCTATGTAGTTTCTTTCAAGCAAAATAGAAAATGATTTCTTGAAATTCAGATCAAAAATCCAAGTAAGTTGTAAAAGTTTAAAATCATTTTCACACTTAACATCGGCAAGTTTAGCCAGTTTTAATGAGTAAACCGCTTTGAGAATTTTTTTTGAATAGTCCTCAGTAACAGGAAATCCAAGCATTACAGCAGAGGGTCTGTCAGTTTTGCTTTGTGTAAAGATTTCTTCTGTGAAAACCCTCCATATATCCAGTTTATCAGCGTCTCTTACCATCTTAAGATAAACAAGCGTTTCAGGGGTGAGCCCTGAGGGTATTTTATAAGCATTATGGTACTTTACGGAGTGAAGTATGATGTCTCTGAGTGCCGGAGAAAGTTCCCTGAGTACTCCATCCTGTGCTAACACCTCTGCTCCAAGCACCCCATGGTTAACCGATACTGCATCCTTAAAGGTTTTGTACTTAGCATACTGCGGAAACCTCCCGACATCATGCAAAAGACCCACAGCAGAGGCTGTGTTTATCTCATCGTCGGTGTCAAAAACCCCTTGCGCTATGTTTGTCATATTTTCATAAACATGCATTGAGTGAATCTCTTTTAGTTCAATATTTTTTTGATCCTTCTCATTTGTGTAATAAAAGGTTTTCACATAGTTTGAAAACCATGCCTTATATTGTATCAATGTCTCAGTGTCCATAACTGTTAAAATTCAATGCCCTCCCGTGCCGCAACTGTGCTGTTATAGTAGTGTTTGACCTCTTTACACTCTGTAACCAAATCCGCACATGCAAGCACCTCATCCGGAGCAGCTCTGCCTGTAAGTATAAGTTCCACGCAGGCAGGTTTGTTGTGAATTAGCGCTGTAAGGATGCTGCTCTCTATAAGTCCTGCCGACACTGCAGCATTTATCTCATCTAAGACCACTATCTGATACTGTCCTGAAAGTACCGCAGTGGTTACCTCATTAAAACCAACTCTTGCCGCTTCAATGTCTTCAGTTGTAGGTTTGCCAAAAACAAACCCTCTGCCGTACTGCTTACACACAATTAAATCTCCAAACGACCTGAGAGCGATTAACTCTCCGGTTTCTTTCGATTTTATAAACTGAGCAAAAAACACTCTGAGCCCCCTGCCAACTGCCCTTACAATCTGGCCGACCGCAGCCGTAGTCTTGCCCTTACCGTTACCCGTATATACCTGAACATATCCTCTGAACATTTGCTCCTTAATCAATTCAATGTGTTAGTACTGAAAGTAACGTAAAAAGTATAAATGAGCCGTAAACAATCCCAATAGCAGCAACAGCCTTAGGACGGCCATTTTTAAGCTTTGAGATAAATGGCACCATAATAAGAGTACCAGCAAACGCTAATGGCAATACCACAGCGCTAAAAAAAGCGCTTCCTCCGGGAAAGTATCTCAGAAGCTCAAACAGCCAGTAGAAATACCACTCTGAAGTGGGTTTAAAAGGGGTAGTGAAATTTATCTCCCTGCCCAGCTCCTTAGGAAACATAAGAGCTACCACAACTGTACACACAACAACAACCGTTATAACAGTCAGCACCTCAATAAGGTAATCGGGATAAAAACTTCTCTCTTTGTCTTCTGGTTCACTCATAGATTCCCGCCACACTTTTCTATTATACCCCAAAACCTGTTATTAAATAAAATCAGTAGAAAGGCAGCCTGATATTAGCCGATATTCAGACATTTTTTGCATATCTCCAGAACGGATATTCCTCTTCTGAGTTTATTCCTTATTGTTTTGTAAGGTTCGTGTTTCCATATTTTGTACAAAGTACTCTCATAAATATTGCCAATCACGTGTTTGCGGTGGTAGTCGTTACAGCACAAGAGTACGTTGCCTGTGTAATCAATAATTGGCATATCGCACATCTCATCACAAATTGATTTTCTCTCCTCCACCATTACATTGCGTTTTACGTTTATGATACCACCTCGGTTTAACAAAGCGTCTCCGTGTATGTTTTGTAACTTTATGTGAGAGCTGTATTTTTCAAAAAGCTCTCTTTTGGCATTCATATAGGAGGAGCCGTCAATATCGTGGTTTGTAACTATAAACAGGTTAACTCCGCTTTTTAAAAGTATCTCTGCAAGTTCATCTGTAAGATAATCACCATTTGTATTTATAAACACCAGACATCCTGGGCGTTTGCTTTTTAAAAAACTGACAAAAAAAGGAAGTCTTCTATCTAATAATGGCTCATTATAGAAGGCAAAATTAATTGTACCAGTAAAATTAATCTCACAAAGTCTTTCAACCACAAGCTTAAAACACTCCTCTGTCATGAAAAGTTCAGGCACTGTCTCCAGGCTGTTAGGGCAGTAGTAACACTTGCGGTTACAGTATGTGGAGGTTTCTATGGTAAGGCTTCTTATAAAATTTGGATCACCGTATTTAAATAAATTATAGAGTTTCAAATATTTTGCATACAAAAATTTTTGTACATTGTGGGGTATTCCAAACTGATTTAACAGAAACAGCAATCTGCCCTTCATCATCGTTATATTGTACCTGTGTTATGTCTGATACGTCAAACTTAATGCTAAGCCAAATTCAATCGCTTAACTTCATTGCACACGTACAAAAGTAGGGGTGAACGATTATTTGCACTACAAAGTATGCCTCCATCACTTTCTCCTTGCCGCCTTTTTATGCTTCTGACTACCACTTGATATAAAATACACCGCAACTGTTTAAGAAGGGTTAAAAAAGAGTAACTTTGGGCAGCTAAAAATACCCACACAACGTGAAATGAGTCTAAAATAATCTATCTTGCAGCTCAATCTTAGGAGGATGAAATGTTCCTATAATGATAAATGGATTTCTTCCCTTGAAATGAAACTCTTTGGTAGTACCAAGGTAAAAATACAAATCTTTCGTTTTAGCAAAATCATCAAAGTACTTTCTTTTTACGTCATCACAGGCTTTAACCTCATCTCCTTTATGTCTTTTAAGGCAGTTCCAAAAAAGTTGTCCGATTTCCCAATCTTCTATCATTAAAGTTCTTTCTATTGAAGAATCCTCCTTGAATTTATAGGAAAATTTGTAAGGTAGTTTGTTCACCACTTTA
>JADFYB010000222.1:0-1121 GCA_015233245.1 Nitrospirota bacterium
TCAACCATGGTTACTTTAAGACCCTTTGGGGTAGCCCAGCGAGCAGCCTCAAAAGCCGCACCGCAGCAAGCCATACCGCCACCGATTAAAAGCAAGTCGGTCTCGACTTCAATCATCTCAGGCTTCTGGCAATAAGAAAAATTACATGTTTCTAATTCCATTATTTTCCTCCAGTTATTAGACTATTTTCTTTAATTTTATCAATCACTGTCTCTTAATAAAAGTTACGGTTTTCTTACTTCCGTAAGATTAAAGAATCCGGGCTTTTTAAGATTGTCGTAATTAGGCTCCGGTTTGCCCTTGTATGGATCCACTGAACCCTCAGCAGTTGTACGAATCGGGAATTTGAAGCGTTTAAGTGCGCCGCTTCTGAACTTAACAGTCCACATAATGGAATCTGAGCCTCTCATTGGAATTACGTTCCCGCCAAGGGGATTGAAGTCAGCGTAGCCTCTGACCTCGATAGCCTGCTGCGGGCAAATCTTCACACAGCTATAGCATTCCCAGCACTGCTCCGGCTCCTGATTGAAAGCTTTCATTCTGTCGCGGTCCAGCTTCATAAGGTCATTGGGGCAGATGTACATACATGCGGTTCTCTCCAGCCCTTTGCAGCCGTCACACTTCTCAGTCATAACAAAACTCGGCATATGTTACCTCCTTTTTACTTTTTGGCTTAAAAAGCCATCGCTAATTGTTTTTTAAAAGGGTGCTCATCTTTTTTAACCGGGCAACCCTGTTCTATATATAAACAATAAGGGGGTATTTTAATACCCCCTTATTGTTTACTTAGCCTGTTGAGTGTTTATGCATTTTTATCTCAACTTTTTCCGTCAAACCGGCATAATACTTCCTAAGAACCTCAAGTACCTCCGGACGGCTGAAGTGGTCTGGCACCTCAGAGTTTTCTGAAAGCATCTTTCTTAAGGCCGTACCACTAAGCATCAGTCTGTCCTCTTTACCGTGCGGACAGGTCTTCATCGAGGCCATGCCGTCACACCTCTTGCAGTAAAACGTCCAGTCTATATTCATTGGCTTTGTTTCAAGAGCGTCTGTAGGTATCTCTTTGAAAATGGTCTGAGCATCAAACGGGCCGTAGTAGTCGCCAACACCAGCGTGGTCTC
>JADFYB010000222.1:1164-3721 GCA_015233245.1 Nitrospirota bacterium
TCTGAAGAGGGCATGGAGCAGTGCCTCTCTGGGGCCTGCGTATCTCATATCAAGCGGATACCCAGCCTGTACACAGGTGTTTTTCACAAGGTAGTGCTCTATGAGCAGGTTGATGCAGTCTTTTCTTACGGTTGCGGGTATGTCACCGGGTTTGAGTTTACCCAATAGCTGGTGAATCAAAAGACCGTCGCAGATTTCAATAGCGATTTTTGCAAGGAATTCATGGGAACGGTGCATAGGGTTTCTGGTCTGAAATGCTGCTACACGGCTCCAGCCCTTGTCTTCAAATATCTTTCTGGTCTCAGCCGGCGTCAGGTATATGCCTGCGTACTCGGTTGGGAATGTGCCCTGGCTAAGGACTTTCACAGGGCCTGCCAGATTAACATCACCCTGCTGCATAACCATTGCAACACCTGGATGGGCCTGATCATTGGTTCTATAGACTTTCTTACACTCATGGTCTTTATCTATTGTGTATTTTTCCTTTATAACCATGGTGCCCATAATCTCGCCGGTTTCATCATCAACGAGAGCAACCTCCTGGCCATTTTTCAAACTATCTGCTTGATCTTTAGAAGTGGAAAGCGTGACAGGGATTGGCCAAAACACGCCGTCAGTCATTAAGTAGCTATCGCATACGCCTTTCCAGTCGTCACGGCCCATGAAGCCGTCAAGCGGTGTAAAGCCGCCTATTCCTAACATTATGAGGTCTCCTACCTCTCTTGAAGCCATCTTGACCTTTGTCAGGCTCTGAGCCTTTTTCAATTCCTCACTGAGAGCTGCCCCTTCTAAAAGCAACGGCTTCAGCTTCTTTTCCTTACCATGTGGCCTTACTAGTGCCATTTCTTTAATACCTCCTGTTTTATTATGATAACATCGTTGTTATTTTATTAAATATTTCTTTCATATCCCCTACTCCGTCCACTCTCTTAAGTATGCCTTTGCTGCCGTAGTAATCTATCAGGGGCTCTGTCTGAGCCTTATACACGTCGAGCCTCTTTTTAATGGTGTCTTCTTTATCATCATCTCTTTGGTAGAGGTCAGCACCACACTTGTCGCATTTTCCTTCAGCTTTGGGCGCGCTAAAATACACGTTGTACATCTGGTTGCAGCCCTTACAGGTGCGTCTGCCAGTTAATCTTTTCATAAGGACTTCAAAGTCCACATCCACGCTTAATGCTCTTGTTAGGGGCATTCCCATTGACTCTAAGACACCGTCAAGGGTAGCGGCCTGCGCGGTATTGCGCGGAAAACCATCCAGTATAAACCCTGCTTTGCAATCGCTCTGTAAAAGTCTGTCCTTTACCATGCCAATTACAACACTGTCGGCTACCAACTCGCCTCTGTCCATGAAGCCTTTTGCTTCTTTACCTAATGCCGTACCGTCTGCTACGTGTTTTCTCAAAATATCCCCTGTTGATATCTGAGGAATCCCGAATTTTTCTATCAACATCTTAGCCTGAGTTCCTTTTCCGGCGCCAGGTGCTCCCAATAATACTAATCTCATATTTCCTCCATTTTCCTTAAATACATTCCATCGTTTTCTGAACTAACAGTACTACACCTCATTTAAAGTTATACCACTTAACACATCCGGCAGTATCCTATACAAACAAAACCCCCGTTGTCAAGACAGCGTATCACTCCTTATCTCAAACTCTAAAAATATAACCAAATGGATTTTACAAATATATTCATTCTGTGTCAAGTGAAATTTATTAGTAAACATATTTTTTTTGAAAAATTTTTTTTAAAGTAACTGAATAAGTAAAATGGCTTTAGCATATTCATTAATCAATGAGTCTACTTTTTAAACGATTTATTCCAAGAAAGCCAAAAAGCGATGTAAAAACAATTATATACAGCAAGTCATAGGCAATAACTGGTTCGATTTTTAAAAGGCAGAATGCTCTGGATAGTCTTACGGAATGGGTCAGCGGCAAAATTTCAACCACAGGCTGCATCCACCCCGGCAACTGAGAGACTGGAAAGACAGCGCCGCAAAAGAAAAACATTGGCGACAAAAGTCCTGTCATATAAAAATTAAAATATGCAATAGTCTTTACAAAGGAGGTAATAAATAAAGAAAGAGCGGCAAACATAAGACCCGTCAAAAAGCCAATGACAGGAGCCATCAACCCTGCCGGAAACTTTATTATTCCAAATAGAATAACAACCACGAGCACGGCAAACGAAAAGAAAAATCCCTTGGTTGCCGCCCACAACATCTCTCCTATGAGAAGGTTTTCCACACTAAGCGGCGCTGCCAGCATCCCCTCATAGACCTTATTGAATTCCATCCGGATAAATGTCCCGAAAGAGCATTCAAATGCAGCAGTCATCATAGAGGTTGTCACAACGAGGGCAGATGCCAGAAATTCCAAATATCTTACGCCTCCTATGTCCGGCATATATCGGCCAAGGCCAAGCCCCACGCCAGACAAAAATATCAAAGGCTCCACAAATGGCGGAAAACCGTTACTAAAGAGGTTTTTCGTATAAACCCTGACGTGGCGGCACCACACGGCAAAGACCCGTGTGCAGGCTCCCGGCATAA
>JADFYB010000222.1:3848-4257 GCA_015233245.1 Nitrospirota bacterium
TTGTCTCAATAGTTTCTGTAGCACGTTGAGGCTTACGAAAGCTGACATATAGCACGTCAGCCTCATCATCGTAGTCAAATTGAATGTGATTACATTGAAACTTCAATAAGCCTGAAACCAGAGCCAAACAATTTCGGACTAAGCTGTCTTGTGTTATTTTTGTGTCCATAACAATTCACCTTTAGGCGTATTATTTAAAAAATATGCCGTTATAATAAAACCATCACTGGTTTGCATTTCCCTGTAAATGACTACCAACCACTTCCTGTTACCAACATTCCTCACTGCTTTTAACGTTCCTTTGTTTCCTCTCAACACGTATTCAGGTTTTTCTATTGTTTCTAACACATCATAGAAAGAACCTGCCAAATCATCATGGTTTTCTGTTATATGACACCATCTTTCAAAC
>JADFYB010000041.1:0-9077 GCA_015233245.1 Nitrospirota bacterium
GTTTAATAATCCTGCCTTTACATATCCCTGGCCACTTAACTGTGAAACAAATGATTTAAAATCAAGATTAAGAAAATGAACCACCAATAGGGCGGCTGAAAGAAATCCAGCAATAAATAAAAGCCCCCTTAGCAGTCCTCCTTTTATTTCAAATGTTTCCTGTTTTATGCAAAGCATCACTGACAGAGCAGGGAGTGCCAAAAGTCCATACTGTTTAGACATGACAGCAAGCAACAGACACACACCTGAGGCAAAAGCGCCAGCCATAGCCGGATTAAGCAGTAAGAAAACAGCGGAAAGAGAAAAAAAATTAACAAACGGTTCTATCACAAACCACGGCCCGTCATAAGCCAAATAAAAAAATAAAAACACAATGCCGCAAAACACACTAACAGTCGTACTTTTGAATAACCTCTTTGCTATTAAAGACAGCATAAGAGCAGAGGCCATCTCAACAATAAATAGAGCAAATCTGTAGAGTACATCACCTCCGCCAAAAAATTTCTTAAAAAATAAAAAATAAAAATAGATAGCAGGAGGGTAATGCACCTTAATATCCACATAAGGTCTTAGCCCGTCACTAATTCTTTCCATAGTTGACAGGTAGTCGCCACCATCGGGGTTGATGGGGAAAAGATAGATTATTCTAACCCATGAAAAAGCCAGAAATACAGTGATGAGAGCCAAAGTTACGATAAATAACCGGCGTAGATTCCTTTTGTGCACCATCTGATGGATACTAACATATTTTAGGAGTATTTTGAAAAAAATGATTCCTCTGCACCTTGTTCTCACTATTGCATCACTATTTTTATGGGACTTGGTCGGCTCTGATTTCAAAACTATATGAAAATATAATAGTTATAAATATAACTTGACATTTAATTTTTTTAGATTTACTATGGAGTTTATGTTACGTGTTTAATAGTTTTTTTGGCAGTGTTAATGCGTGTTGTTGTGATTAAAAGATAAGGAGAAACACTGATGAAAACAATAATACCAATAAGTAAAATCTTTTCTTGCCTTTCTGTTTTCCTGTTTATGTGCTTAGTTGTTATACCTTATGGTGAAGCATCTAATGTTTATGACGGTACATGGACAGGCATAGCTACAAGTTCCAGCAACAGCGGTGATGGTGGAAATTTCATTTTTTCTGTTAGCAGCGATATTATGAATTCTATCACAATGTTAGTTGGCTTTAGGATATCAGGCACAAGTTGCTTTACAATACAAGCTGTCCCAAATACTACTAATTTGACAACAGATGTAAGTTCCGGCAGCTTTACCATAAATGCTAACAATAACGAAATTACATTCACAGGCACGTTTTCCGGCGCCACTTTAGCCTCCGGCACGTGGAGCGGCTCATCTAACGCTAATATGTGTAATGTATCGTCATCAGGTACATGGACTGCTACAAAAGGTGGTACCACAGCTTCAAGCTCAACCACCACAACGACTGCATTATCACACAGCACAACCACAACGACTGCATTATCACACAGCACAACCACAACGACTGCATTATCACACAGCACAACCACAACGACTGCCACAACTACAGCTGGCACCACCACAGCCTTAACCACAACAGGCGGCTCTAACAATATCAAATACACAATCCCCTACCTTCACACAGACACAAATAACGTAATTTATTGTGTGGCAAGTAATATGACATCATCTTCTCAGACAGGTTATGTGATGGTAATGGCTAACAATGTTGGCACTATACTCACACCATCATATGAAAGCACTACATTTTCACTTTCAGGTAAAACATCATCCATGTTGACATTTTCCGGACACACGCTAACTGCTGGTTCCACACCAATAAGTTTGCTTACTAACACAGGGGGTTCATCCAGTCAAACAGCGATGTATTCAGCAAGACTAACATTTATTTCCAATGATACTACAACAAAGTGTAAAACAATGGGTTTGGCGTGTTTTCAGGGAACCACTTCACCTAAACGTAACGTTTTAGGGATAATGTGCGACGATAACACAACTTACACAGGCACTGTACTTGCCCATTAATTTTAAATAAAAGGAGATGATAAAAATGAGAAAGTTAATAACATACACGATGATGGCAATACTGATAATGGTAGTTATTAGTATGTCAACAGGCAATAAAGCTGAGGCTAGTTCAGCAACGTATTACATGCCGTATCTTCACACAAATGCAAGTAATGTTGTTTATTGTGTTATCGGAAATGTATCTTCAAATGCACTGACAGGCACATTTTCAACAATGACAACAGAGACCGGCACTGCTACTCAAACAGCGGGCACAAGTTTCAGCATAGCAGCAAACACAACGCAAATGATTACATTTTCAGGCACCACTATCACAACTGGCTCCTCAACAATTACCATATCAGATGTAACAAGCGGCAGCTATAGCGGCAAGCTGAGTTTTACAGGAACGACAACATCAACAAACGTGGCTTGTAACGATATTCCGATGAGCTGTTTTCAGGGTACAACAAATCCCAAACGTAACTTAGCAGGACACACGTGTGATGACGGCACAAGCACTTTAGCTTATTAATACCCTTATCAAATAATCTTTCTGATACGCTCAACGGCTTCATTTATTCGCGATACCGGCACAGTGAGGGCAAAGCGGATATATCCCTCTGCACTTTCTCCAAAGCCGTTTCCAGGAGTTGCCATCACTGCGGCTTTCTCAAGAAGGTACTCAGAAAATGTCTCCGATGTAAATCCCTCCGGCACTATACTCCACAGATAAAACGTCGCATCTGGTTTATTTGCAGTAAGTCCGATTGACGCTAGTCCATCATATAGAGCATCGCGTCTTGACTGATACGTGTCTCTTATGACACTTAACTCCGAGTCATCCATCTCAAGAGCACAGACGGCTGCCTCCTGTATTGCCTGAAACACGCCGGAGTCAAGGTTGGTTTTAATTTTACCAAGACCAAAGATAACATCTTTATTGCCAACAGCAAACCCCACACGCCAGCCCGTCATATTGTATGTCTTAGAGAGCGAGTGAAACTCTATTCCGACGTCTTTCGCTCCGTCCACCTCAAGAAAACTCAGCGGTTTATTCCCATCATAGTAGATTTCACTGTAGGCTGCATCGTGGCATATGATGATGTTGTATTTATACGCAAAGTCTATGGCATCACCAAAAAACTCGCGGCTTGCGCAGGCACTTGTAGGGTTATTCGGATAATTTAAAAACATAAGCTTTGCACGCTTATATATTTCCTCCGGTATCTGGCTGAAATCCGGCCTGAAATCATTTTCAGCACGAAGAGGCATAAAATATGGAAAACCTCCGGCAAAAAGCGTTCCTATTGAATACACTGGATACCCGGGCGATGGACACAACACAACATCTCCGGGATTAACAAACGCAAAAGGTATATGCCCTATCCCCTCTTTTGAGCCAATCAGAGACAGCACCTCGTTCTCTGGTCTTATATTTGCCTGAAACCGCCTGCCATACCAGTCTGCCACTGCCTTACGAAACGAAAACATTCCCTCGTACGAGGGATAACGATGATGGGCAGGGTTTTCAGCAGCCCTTTGAAGTGCCGCCACTATGTGCGCCGGTGTGGGAATATCGGGGTCTCCAATGCTTAAGTCTATCAGGTCATCCCCACGTTTGAGAGCCTCTCGTTTTAATTTGTCTATACGCTCAAATAGGTATGGCGGCAGGTTTTTAACTCTGTCTGCCATATGCACGGTAATTGCCGTCTTCATATTATGCCCTCCGTGGTCTTTAGTAGTCTAATAGTAACCAACAAATTGTTGCTGCTGGCGATATTATACAAAAAACCATACAATTCACACAATAATACCACCGCCTATAACTTGCTCCCCAATATAGAAAACAGCACTCTGCCCCCTTGCCGGCGCCCACTGAGGCTCTTCAAACGCCACGGTTATTCCGCCATCATTGTTTTCATATAAGTCTCCGGTAACGGCTTTCATAGTTGAACGAAATTTAACCTTAACCCTTATAGGCAACTCTATTCTGTCAGCAATTAACATGTTAACATCCGAGACATTTATTTCCTGCTTCATTACATATTCTCTGGGACCTAGAACTAACACATTATTCAACACATCTATATCAACCACATAAAGCGGAACACCCCCAGCCACCCCTGTTGCCCTTCTCTGGCCTAACGTGTAGGCATAAAGCCCCTCGTGCACACCAAGAGTTTTACCGTTAATGTCAACTATTTTGCCGCCTAAATTTCCTTGAGGGGCAAGATAGTCTCTTATAAATTTGCGGTAGTTACCGCCCTCAGTAAAGCAAATATCCTGGCTTTCAGCTCTGTGTGCCGATGCAAAATTAAGTTTTATGGCAAGCTCGCGCACAGTCTCTTTTGTTAAGTTACCAAGTGGAAAAATGATATTTTTTAACATATCACGCTCTAAGACATACAAAAAATACGATTGATCCTTTTTATCGTCAACACCGGTTTTCAGTGTGTTATTCTCAGTTTGTGCATAGTGTCCGGTTGAAATATAATCAATCCCCAGGCGCTCTGCCTCTGCCATAAGTACTGGAAACTTTATGTGCTTATTGCATAGGATACATGGATTTGGGGTTAACCCCTTTCTGTAATCTGAAATGAACGGCTCTATCACCTTTTCAATAAAAATATCCCTGACGTCAATTTCCCTGTGTTTTATGCCCAGAGCTCCTGAGGTTAATGAAGCATCGACAATTGAATCCAACGAACAACACGCCGCATGGCCGCTCCTTTGACGTGTCTCCCAAAGAATAAAACTCACCCCATGCACCTCAAACCCACGCTCCATGAGCAGATACGCCGCCACGGAGGAATCCACCCCCCCGCTCATTCCTATGATTACTGATTGTTGGTTCAAATGAGATTTAAGGGAGGACGCTGTCCTCCCTTAGACCCTCCTGCAAGGGGACTTGTCCCCTTGACCCCTTCTTTCCGATGTTTTGTTGGTATTAGCTTATAATTAGTTACAATTTCCATTTTCTAAAGATTTTTTAACCGGCGTACCGCCGCTTAAAAAGTTTCAATGCGAGCTTCGCCCGCAAATTAAAACAAATATTTCATGCCATAACCGTATCCGTCAACCTCTTCAATACTTGTGAATTTCAAGCAGATATTTGAGAATTTGCCCCTTATGGTTAAGATTATCCGATATCCAGTGGTATGAGCTAAGTTTATCGGTGTCGTAAGTTATATTAACTGGATTATCATTACAGCGGCTCCAGGCAGCTCTGCCAGTTGTTGCTGCGTTTAGAAGCTCAACCGCATGTCCTTTAAATGTTCCCTGCATATGCTCGTTTTCTGCCTGATACCTGAAATATCCGCACTCAATTTGCCCAATAAAACGTATCGCCTCACGCTCTGTCCAAAAAGAGTCATTGGAGGACGGATAATCTTTTAGCGGTTTATGGGTATCGTTTTTTGTTATGTTTATCCGGTTTGAAGGCCCCTCCCAATCAAATAAATATTTGACCATACAGTTTTTTGGTGGAAATTCCGCAAGCATTCCAGTTGCTATGGTTATCCCTATGGAAAAAGAGAGAATTCCGATGTCCTTTGAGTCAACATCAGCAAGCATTGAAAGGTAGTCAACAACCTGCGATAACTCCTCCCTGTGCTTAGGCCCCCAAAAATCCTCTGTGCCTCCGGTTTTACCCCGCCCCAAAGGGTCATAATGTAGCACAACAAATCCTAAGGAGGCTACGTCCTCTGCTGTTACCTCAGTGCTGCCATCGTAATCTGTTCCGCAACTGCCGCCCCCCGGAACAATCACAACTGCAGGATATTTCACGCCGTCTAAAGGTCTGTGCACATGTGCATAAACTCGATATGGAGCTCCGCCGCCTGCAGGATTAATCTCTATCCATACCTGCTCAAACCCTGTCTTTAACGGCTCTCTTTGTAAAAACTCCGATGGAAACGCTAACCCTTCTGAGCCGGGTAAAAAACCGGCAATCAGACGAGCAATAAAATCAAAGGCACGCACCAGTGTCTCTTATGCCGCACTTATTCAGTGGTAAAACCGTAGTTTCTAAGCAGTGATTGCAGCTTTTTTGTATCAATTGGTTTTGTAAGATAATCGTTACAGCCGCCGCGGTAATAAGCATCAAGTACATCTTTGGCTGAATCAAGAGCAGTAGTCATTACTATTTTAACTTCATCGTTGGGAGTAATTCCCATTGCTTTTTCTTTGTCGCGAATGTTTTTTAATGCCTTTAATCCATCCATTTCCGGCATCATGATGTCAAGGCAAATAAGGTCATAGGCCTGTCCCTCATCCATTGCAAGCATAAAAGCCTCAACAGCCTCTGCCCCATTTACAGTAACGTCCACATCCCCAAAGGGGGTCAAAAAATGCTGCAATAGTGTGCGGCTTGTAAAATCATCCTCTGCTATCAGTATTCTCATTTTGTCATGCCTCCTTTTATGTTATCCTCTAATCTTATGCCTGTTTTCCTGACGCATATTCTTTCACCGCGGCTATTAACACATCCATCTCCGATTCCATTTTTGGATAAATTGTGCGTATCTTTTCCAAATCAGGTTTTCTTGCTGCCAACTCCATCCTCAAAGCCTCATTTCTTACAAATGAGCCCCCTATGTTTGCCGACATCCCTTTTATAGTATGCGCTTGTGCTTCTATTGCATGAACATCATCGCCTTTAAGGAGGTCCTTGAGTTTTTTAATCTGTCGCGGTGCATCCTCTAAGAAAGCCCCGCAGAGTTTTCTTAATAGTTCCTTGTCGCCGTCAAATCTGGAAAGTGTTTCCTCTATGTCAAACACAATAAGTTTCGGTTTTTCTGCCCTGACAGCCTCCAACTCAATCGCTGAGCGCTCAGCGGAGTCAACCGGAGCATATTTGGCAATTATTTCGTAAAGAGCACCTGCTGCAATAGGTTTAGATATAAAGTCGTTCATTCCGGCCTCGATGCACCTCTCTCTGTCGCCTTTCATAGCATGTGCTGTCATGGCTATTATCGTTATTTCCTTGTTAATGTTTTTATCTTTGCCGCTTCGTATTATGCCGGTAGCTTCAAAGCCATCCATCTCCGGCATTTGGACATCCATAAATACAAGGTCAAAACTCTCCCTGGCCAACCTCTCCAAGGCCTCTTTGCCAGTCATTGCGGTAGCTACCGAATGGCCTTTCTTTCTCAATAATCTCACTGCCAGTTCACGATTTACGATGTTGTCCTCGGCAAGAAGTATTTTGAGGCTCTTGTGTTTTTCTGAATCAGTGGCAGTTTTAGCAACAGCAGAGTCGTTCACTGAGCCGTTAAGGACAATGCACATTGTACCGGCAAACGTCTGATATTTAGCAGGCATTGGAAGAGTTACCAAAACGCCTGATTGCCGGCATCTTACAGCAAACCCCGGTGAGGCTCCGTAATTCAGCATTACTATTTCAGGGTCAGGTTGGCGGTTTTCAGATTTTATATCCAGCACAGCGCTAAAACCGTCCGCATCCTTTAACTCAGATGAAATTATTGCAACTGCTATATGAGTACCTGAGGCTGCAGCTTGTTTATAGGCATCTTCAATTTCAGAGGCGCTCTCTGCCTCATAAACGCTAAATCCGCACCACTTTGACATATTAACTAAAACCTGTCTGCCTAATTCATCTGAGTCTGCCACTATTATGGATTTACCGGAAAAGATTTTTGCCAGACTGGGTTTAAGCTCCACCCCACTATCTGTTAAGGCATGGCATTGGATAGTGAAATTAAAAGTGGTACCAACGTTAACAGTACTGCTTACTGTTATATCCCCTCCCATTAAAACAATGAGTTTTTTTGTTATAGTGAGGCCAAGTCCGGTGCCGCCATATTTTCTTGCCGTTGAGCGGTCAGCCTGTGTGAAACTGTCAAAAATTGCGCCTTCTCTGCCCTTTGGTATTCCTATACCGGTATCGGTTATTGTGAAATTAAGCGTAACGGTTCCATCCAGAGCTGCGCCCTTAGAGAGTTTAAGAGTGACAGAGCCTTTTTCTGTAAATTTTATAGCGTTACCGCAGATGTTTATGATTATCTGCCGCAGCCTTGCAGGGTCACCCATTACCATGACGGGGACATCCGGCTCTATAATGCAGTGAAGCTTTATGCCTTTTTTCTGAAACTGTACAAGAAGCGGGTCGAGGGATGATTCCACTGCGTCATAAAGATTAAACTCCATACTGTCAAGCTCAAACTTTCCGGCCTCCATCTTAGAGTAATCCAGCACACTGTTCAATAAGTGAAGCAGGGAGTGAGCAGAATCTCTGACCATTTCCAGATTCCTTCTTTGTTCAGAGGACAGTTCCGTTTCCAAAGTAAGCTCAGTCATTCCGATTATGCCGTTCATTGGGGTTCTAAGCTCATGGCTGATGCTGGCTATGAAATCGCTTTTTGCAACATTGGCAGCCTCTGCAGTCTCTTTATCTGTCCTCAGTTGTGCCTCAGCCTGCCTCCTTGCAGTTATGTCAAATGAAACCAATAGATAGGATGTCAGGTTCCCGCAAGAATCATAGAGATGATTAGTTTTTGAAGCCAGCACAATATAAGAGCCATCATTTTTTCTGAACCGATACTCTAACGGGGTGTGGTGCAGTGCATTTTCCCCTGCAATTTGCATACATGTATTTATATCATCAGGATGAATATAGGCCATGATGTCGGTGTTTAAGAGGGCGTCAACGGAATAACCTGTATTTAAAGCAAATGAGTTATTGACAAAAATAATCCGCCAATTGGTATCAATCTCAAGCACAAAATCGTGCATGTTTTCAACAAGGTTGCGGTACTTATCGCTGGTTTCCACATGAGACCTAATCATATCACCTGATGTTGCCGCACCACTATCCATATCTTCTTACCTGCACAAACCGTCCTTTCGCACACACACAAACAATACCGCCGGCTTAAGTTAATCACAAAGCGTCCGCCTAACGACAGACAC
Organism: Nitrospirota bacterium; assembly: GCA_015233245.1. Taxonomy (GTDB): domain Bacteria; phylum Nitrospirota; class Thermodesulfovibrionia; order Thermodesulfovibrionales; family Magnetobacteriaceae; genus Magnetomonas. The sequence goes on from JADFYB010000041.1 coordinate 8,956, forward strand.
AGTATAAAGCAATCCCTTTGTAGTTTAGCATTTTTTTAGTGTTTATTTAAACTAAAAAGTTTATTTGCATATTTTTATAAATTGTGATAGCATGAGAGAGAAGGTATGGCGGCAGATATAGT
>JADFYB010000041.1:9087-21578 GCA_015233245.1 Nitrospirota bacterium
GACAGCACACTTATCGGATTCCTGACTGACAAGGAGTTTTCAATTCCACTTGCGCAGATGTTGCTCTTTGTAATAGCAAATTCGGTTTGTCTCCTTTTGGGAAAATTTCGTCTTGGCCTTGTTGTAACGTACATTTTTGTGTTTTTCTGGGGATATATCTACAAGCGAGAGTTCCTTATTGCTACTTTTGAAAAGACCGAGTGGGGGGTGCCTCTTTACGCTTTCTTTGGCACGTTCATCCTCATTATGGGCACAATCGGCTTACTTAAAAAAGACTAAAACCAATGCGCTTCTTATAATAGCAAAATGACGACTCGTTCCGACTTTAATTCAGAAGTATAACGAGGCGGCAAGGAGCAAGCGACAAAGACGTACTTTTTGTACGTTGAGGAGCTTGTAACGAAGTCAACAAAGTTAGACGATTGAATTAGAATCGGAATCAGATATTAACCAGAGTAAAGAACCCACCTTCTTCAGTTTCAACTTTATAGCCGTACATTATGATGGTTTCGTTAAGGGGACGACCCAGAAGAAGGTTCATGTAGTCATTGGGGACACCCATTTTATCGGAAAGCATCTGGCGAATTGTCATATCGTAACTTAGGATGTCAAACACTTCATTAACAACGTCCTTTCCTGAGCGTATCTCTTCAAAAAGGTTGTTTAGTACGCTGTAGGAACACTTCATTTCGTGTGTTTCCACAATGTCTAAAAGAGCTGGGTTGGATTGCAAAAGAGTTTCACGGGTGATTTTTTCCTCAGCAAACACACTGAGAAATTTCTCCGTATTCCAGCACTCAAACGCCTGGCACTGAGTTGGACGCTTTTCGTAAATCCTGCAGGAATTGTCGTCGTTGATAAAAAAAATACATTCTCTGCTGTCCGATTTTTCTTTTACTTTAACCAGCTCCTCATCTATAGTGATAAACTCATCGTCAACGTTATTATAAACAAGCTCACCGCTTCTGATAGTGTAGATGTCTTTGTAGTTGAGAGTTCCCTCTATTAAAAGCACGTTGTCAGTTACATGCAGCGTGGGAGAGCCCTTTGTGCAGCAGTCGCCGCATCGTTTGCATTCGGTTTGTTCAGTGCCTGGGGTTATTATTTCCATCTTTCAATTCTCCTTTAAAATAATAAAGAGTTTATTATATCAAAATAATTAATCAAAATGACAGCAATTAAGTTAAAGCGTAAAAATATGGTATAATAAAGAGATGAAACTGGCGGCTCAAAATAAGAAGGCGTACCATGACTACACGATAGAGGAAACTCTGGAGGCCGGAGTTAGTTTAAAGGGCACGGAGGTAAAGGCTATACGTGAGGGCAGAATTAACTTACGGGACAGCTATGTGATAATAAAAGACAGTGAGGCATTCATGCTTAATTGCCACATAAGCCCTTACAGCCACGGTAACATAATGAACCACGAGCCGCTTAGGACACGGAAACTGCTCTTTCACATAAAGGAAATACTAAAGTTAGTGGGTAAAACGGCACAGCGGGGGTATTCGCTGATTCCGCTTAAGGTGTATTTTAAGGGGCCTTACGTGAAGGTTGAGGTGGGGCTGGCTAAGGGCAAGAAAGAGTATGAAAAGCGGGAGAAAATCAAGGAGCGTGATATAAAAAGAGAGATGGACAGAGAGATGAGTTAGAATCGCACATATGGGGGCGTATGGATTCGACGGGGGTTATGAGGCTTAGGCAGCATGTCGTGTTTCCGCGGTCACGTAAAAAAGCGGAAAAACTTACAAAAGCCAACGACGAACTGGCACTTGCCGCTTAAATAAAGCGGCACGCAACCCCGGAGAGGTCTGCTATCTGTGGGTATGCGTCATAAAGCGGGCTGGCGTCTGATGAGGTCCCTGCATCGGACGTAAGATCAAAGGGAATACGGGTACGGTGAGCCTGTCTGTTGGCGCTTAAGTACCCGAGAACTAAAAGACAGACTAAGCATGTAGCGGCTTAAGAGTAGTACTTTCGGACGCGGGTTCGATTCCCGCCGCCTCCACCTTTTAAGTGTTCTTTGCCTTAACGCATATTATAAGCGGGCAGTTTTTACAAACATCGGCCCCGGGAAATATATCTCCGGGTCTTGTTACTGAAGCACTGCCGGATTGTTTTTTTCTTTCTAAAAGTCTTTGAGTTACCCGCTCTATGTGTCCTCCGGGAATCATAACGTTTATCTCACCTCGTTCGGTCTTTCCTGAGTTATAACTTCCACTGCACGCTGTTAACATGTTTAACGTGTTTTCATTGTAGGAAAACACACACCCGCCGCACGCAGATGAATTCATCGTAAGAGACGGCCTTAACGGATGGACATCCATAGCGGCCATATAATCCACAACCAGATGGTACGCCTGCATGTTGTCACAATAAAAGTGCACGACATCCGGTGCAAAGTAGGAATCTGAAAGAGGTGAAACGACAAAAGCTTTCAACTCTGAATAAGGTAAACGGGACTTTGTTTTTATAAATCTTTCAGCTTGCTCCATATCCCTTGTGTATTTCAGGTGAGCTTTGACCTCAGCTTCATCCAGCGGTTTCCATCCAAACATAAATTGCGCACTTGCACAGCCCAAAGTCTCTTTTGTTCCCAATACTGTCTGCCCTTTCATTCTGGGACCAATTTCAAACTGGCAAAATGTTATGGGATGAACCGGTACGTGGTAAGTGGCATTGTTTTTAAAATCATCAAGCTCCTTATCGTTAAAAATGAATTTCACGGCTATCGGATAGTGCATCAGCCTGAGCTCATCCATCAGAATATGTTGTATTTCTCTGTTATCCATAAATAAATCCCTCCTATTGTATTTTATCGTGTTGTTTCTCTTTAATCAGTGAGTCGGCAAGCGCTTTAAGTGCCTCCTTATCAGCGGGGTTATTTTTAGTGTACCAGGTGAGGAAATAAACAGCCCGCTCATGCTGGTTAATCTTTATCAGGGCAAGTGCGATTTGTTTGTCTCTGTCTTTTAAAAAATATGTTGAGATTAAAAGGTGTACCTGTGCCTCATCCACCCTGCCTTTTTTCATCAGTGCAAGGTACATGGAATAGTTAATGTTTTTACTTGTCGGCATGATATTTAACCCTTTGGAAAATGCCGCAATTGCCTCATCCGTTTGGCCGTGGTCCATAAGGTCTAACCCATAATTGTTGTAAGCTACGAAATTATAGGGTGATACTTCTATTGCGTGTTTATACAAACTGTGGGAGTTTTTCCACGTAGCAGCCTGAAAGCAGGTCATTACGGAGAAAGTTGACAGAGAAAGAATTATTACCGAAAGGAGGAAACACTTAAGCCTTGGAAATTGCAGTAGCAGGTCATTAATTCCAAAACCCATCATAATGTAAATTCCTGTCATTGGGATGTACGTGTATCTGTCAGACATGGGGGCAAGTCCGATTTGTACAATCTGAATAACAGGAACCAGTGTTCCCAGATAGCATAGCCAGCCTATAATCAGATATGGATATCGGCGGGCTTTCAAAAGCGCAAACACCGTAATCAGTATCAAAACCAGTGTCTTTAAGATAATGGGATAGCCCATAGCTTTAGCGGCGTATGGATAAATAACTGCAAGGTGAACCGGATAAACCAGCTCAATTAAATATTGCACATACGAATTTACAGAGTTTAAAATCCTAAAACCTAAAGGTAAAATATTAACATCAGCGGTCACACCAGCATCGTGCTGAAGTTTAAAGGTCACAAGTGAAGACAAAACTGTAAGAGTAAGAAACGGTATTTTTTCGGCTGCTATTTTTTGCCATCGGACAGTGCTTAATCTTCTAAGCGGCCAGAAATCAAGCAATAAGATAACAAACGGCAGAGTTACTGCCATTGGTTTAGACATCAGGGCAAGGATAAAAAAAAGTAGAGACGCAAAATAAAAATGATGCTCCTGTCCATATTTTACGTAGCAAATTAAGCTTAGAAACCAAAACATTGCACAAAGGAGATTTTTTCTTTCAGATATCCATGCCACAGTTTCCACCGCCAGAGGATGCAGGGCAAACAACGCAGCAACGCCTACCGATAAAAAAATATCCCCCTTTGACATTAGCTTAAACAGCCAAAACAGCAAACACACATTGATAAGATGAATCATCAGGTTTGTAAAATGATGGCCTCCCGGATTGTTTTTGCCAAACACAGTGACGTCTGTCATGTGTGAGAGCCATGTCAGAGGAAACCAGTTTGAATCATAGCCGGCACTAAGCGCCCACAAAATGCCCTTAAAGGTTAGCCCATCAGCTATGTGTGGATTTTCCTTAACATACGTAAAATCATCGTAACTTACAAAATCAAAGTGTATAACCTGAATATAAACGCACGCAGTTAATATGACAATGACAAAAAGTGCCTTGACACTGTCCCCGTTATTGATATTGGTTGGTTGCAACATATAGTATCTATCCCCGCACTTATGCTATTGTATCATAACAAGATGTATAAAAACCTCGATAAATATCAAGCCCTTATCGTCCCTGAGGGCAGGCTAAACTGCCGTAACAAGATAGCCGGCATTTTCAGGTTAGCGTTCTTGTGTGTACTTTTCCTTATCTTGCTATGGGGATGTACCAGGGACACTCAGCCTTTAAGAGTAGGTACTAACGTATGGCCCGGGTATGAACCGCTTTATTTAGCCAGGGAGTTAAAGTATTTTGATAACAACATATTGCTTGTTGAGTATTCCTCAGCCTCAGATGTAATCAGAGGCTTTCGTTATAATGCAATAGATGCGGCGGCACTAACCATGGATGAGGCTTTACTGCTGATTAAGGATGGATATGATATAACAGTTGTCCTTGTAATGGACATTTCATCCGGAGGAGATGTCATTTTAGGCAGAAATGGATTAAACAAGCTTTCAGATATTAAGGGGAAACGCGTTGGTGTTGAAAAGACTGCACTTGGTTCATACTTCTTTGCAATTGCACTGGGAACTGTTGGATTAAAACCCTCGGATACCATACCTGTCAACATGGAGGTTGACAAGCACGAAACAGCCCTTAAAACCGGTATGGTAGATGCTGTTGTGACATTTGAGCCAGTGAGAATAAAGTTAATTGCCGCAGGCGTAAATGTACTTTTTGACAGCTCTCAGGTTTACGGAGCTATTGTAGATGTACTTGTAGTGCGTAATGACTATCTGCGAAAGAATCCCAATAATGTAAATACACTGAATGCTTTACTTCAAGGGGGGTTTAAATCTCTTGATTATATGCATAGCGAGCCTCAGAATGCCTATAAGATAATGGCTGAAAGGGAGGGTATCTCGAAAGATGAATTCGTCACCGCATTGAAAGGTCTGCATATTCCGGACATAAAGGAAAACCGTACGATGCTATGCGGCATAAAACCAACACTTCTTTTGACAACTAACCAAATGAAGAAATTTATGATTGCCAATGATTTACTCCAAAAAGATTTTAACGTAAATAGCATTTTTGACAAATGCCAGATAAACGCCCTGAACAGATGACAACCGGAATTAAAAACGTTGCAATTGCCAACAAATACCCGTTTTTGTTGTCTTTGCGCTTTATAATCCCGCTTATATTGGTGTTGATGACATTGTTAAGTTTCCTTTATATTAATTATTTAGAAAGGCAGAGAGCTTTAACACGAATTCAGGAAAACAGCCTAAGAGAAGTTACGGAACTTGCTATTTATCTACAGAACATACTGGAACATCTTATAAAGGAAAATCGCATAGATCTCGTTCAGGAGCAAATAGGATTGCTTGGTTCAAATATCAAATTAAGGCTGGTATTGTTAGCGAACGAAAATGACAATATTATTGCATCAAGCCAACGCAAATGGATCGGCCATAATATAGACGAGGTCTTTTCTTCTAATTTGACTGGCGAAGAAAAGCTGAATATCTTAAGTGGTGTGGAAACTGCAAGGTCACATAGAAAGTCTAACATCATAAAATCCACTAACCACGCTTCTTTATATACCCTATACCCTATATATTCTTCAATACTAGGGGAACAACTCCGTCATGTAAGTGTCTGTGTTTTGTATATAGAGTATGATTTATCCAGACAAACAGACAATTCAAACAGGCGAATATTTTTGAGTAATTTAAGCTACCTGATTTTCTTTGCCATAGCATATATCCTTCTTGGCGCCGCAATACATCTGATTATAACACGCAGGTTAATCAAGCTGACTACTGTTGTCAAAAAGTTCGCAAGTGGAGAGATAACGATAAGAGTAGGTATTGACGGGAAAGACGAAATAACAAATCTCGCCTCCGGTTTAAACACAATGTTCGACAAAATTATAGCAGCCCAGTCTGATCTACAGAACTCAAAAGATGAGCTACTCAATATTTTGGAGAGTATCAGCGACGGATTCTTCACCCTGAACAGGGAGTGGCGTTATACCTATTTAAATACAAACGCAGGGAGGATGGTAAAGCGTAATTCCAAAGACCTCATTGGCAAAATCATTACTGATGAATTCCCTGAAATCGTTGACACTCCTTATTACCGGTTATACGATAACGTTATGAACACTGGTGAAGTAACACACTTTGAATACTATTACCCGTTGCTTGAAAGATGGTATGAAGGAACTGTATATCCTTATACAGATGGCATCTCTGTTTATTTCCAGGATGTTACTGAACGTAAGAGATTAGAGGAACAGGATAAGACAATTCTTCGTACTTCTTTAGACGGTTTTATAATATTTAATACCGAAGGAGGATTTATAGAAACAAATGACGCATTTTGCAACATGACGGGTTACACATCCGAGGATTTGCTGAATATGAGTTTATCGGACATAGAAGCATCTGAAAGCCCTGAGGAAACCCGGCTCCATATACAACAAATTAGCGATGTCGGCTCTGATAAATTTGAAACCAAACACAAAACAAAGGATGGCAGAATCATTGACGTTGAAGTGAGCATAAATTTCATAAGGAATAGCGGGCTTATCTTTGCATTTCTACGTGATATCACAAAGAGAAAGAATATGGAAATGCAACTCAACGAACTTAACAAAAACCTGCAAAGAAGGGTAACTGAAGAGGTGGAGGAAAACAGGTGGAAGGATCAAGTTATGTTTGAACAGTCCCGCCATATAGCCATGGGAGAACTACTGGTAAATATAGCTCATCACTGGAGACAACCTCTGAATGCCATCTCAGTTATAGCACAGGAAATCAGGGATGCAAAAATGTTTGACGATTTAACGGATGAATATCTCGATAGCAATGTAAATATAATTATGGTAGAGCTGCAGTTGTTATCGGACACTATTGACAACTTTAAAAGTTTCTATCATGTGGAAAAGGAAAAGAAACGATTCAGCATAGCCGGAGCGGTAGAAAAAAGTCTGTCTTTAATGGAGGGATATTTTAAAAATCGTCAAATCACAATTGAGGTGGATGTTAAGAATGATATAATGGTTGAAGGATATCCAAATGAGTTTTCCAGAGCAATACTATCCATACTAAACAACACAAAGGATATATTTGAGGAAAGAGGGATAGAAAATGGATATATAAAGATAAAACTAAAAAAAGGGGATGAAGCTGGTAAGGGAATGCTATGTATATCGGATAATGGCGGCGGAATAAGAGAGGATATAATAGGTAAAATATTCGATCCTTATTTTACTACAAAACATAAGGCACGCGGTATCGGGCTTGGACTTTACATAGCAAAGTCTGTAATTGAGATGAACATGTCGGGCTCTATAAGAGCACAAAATACAGATGCAGGTTTGGAGGTTATAATCGAGTTATGACAAAAGAAAGAGAATCAAAATTAAAAGACATAACTGTTCTCTACGTAGAGGATGATGCAATAGTTAGAATCATTATAGCGAAATTCATGCGCAGGAGATGCAAAGCGGTATTTGAAGCTGAAAACGGCAAAGCAGGAGTAGAACTCTATAAACAACATGAGGTAGATATTGTAGTTACAGACTTAGAAATGCCTGTGATGAACGGCTTTGAAATGATAGGACACATACTTAAAATAGAGAGGGAACAGCCTATAATAATAACCACAGGCTATAACGACGATGAGCATACAGTTATCGAGGCGTGTAAACATATAATAAAACCGATAGATGAGGAGAAATTGCTTAATGCTATTATTGATTGTGTAGAAAGAAGCAGGTAAGTTACAGCTCGATTTCAGCCGGCGTTAAACTGATATTGCCGCTACAGTGGTATGCGTTCTGATGAATCCCCGGACAATTATCTGAATTATCCTGCAACAAAAAGTCTCCTTATGCTATAATCCAATATATTTAACCACACACACGGGGGTAGTTTAGTTTTGGAAACAGAGACTTTTTTTGGGACATATTTAGTCAAAAGAAACCTGATAACTGAGAAAGATATGCTGGATGCGCTTAAGTATCAGAGTCAGGAGACCCCGTCTTTTATAGACATGGCAACGAGGCTTTCCTTTCTTAGCATGAAAGATGTGTATGAAATACTTAACTATCACGCCATGTCTGATTATTCATTTGAGGAAATTGCCCAAAAAAAAGGCTTTCTTACCGCAAAGCAGGTTGAAATAATAACCAAAGAGAGGGAAAAGCTGAGGCCGCCAATTGGTGAAATCCTTGTTTTACAGAATAAGATTCAAAAGGACGTGATGCCAAAGGAACTTGACAAGTATCACGATATAAAATCCCGATACCACGATATAAGCGAAATGTTAAAAAGTGTAAAGATGTTTCATGACATTCCCGAGCATATTTTAGAAACGCTTGCTTACATTGGCGAAAAAGTCACATGCAGACCTTACGACCGTGTAGTGGCTCAGAATGAAGAGGCTGATTGCTTCTATGCAGTGATCTCAGGTTCGCTTAAAGTAAGTAAAAACTCACCTGATAACCCTGACAATGAATTATTCCTCTACAAAATAACCAAAAATGACGTCTTTGGCGTTTCCGCAATATTTGAATCGCAACGTCGTATGGCAAACGTAACCTGCGAGGAGTTGGCCACACTTCTGAAATTCGAGAGAGAGCAATTCATGCAATTTCTGAAAGATTACCCCAAAGCCTCCTATCACATTCTCATGTTTATAATAAGGCGGTTGCTTCATCGTCTTTATGCCACATCAGACGAACTTGCCGTGCAGCATAGCAATTTGCATGGACAGGAGACAGACTCAGACAGCACGTTGAATGATGTGGTGTAGGGTGAGAATTAAGTAATCCGGCACAACCATTGCGTTAAGGGAAATGATACACAAGGATGCTGTGTCCGATTATTGCAACAGGTTTCTTATTTCCCAGTAAGCCAGGGGGCTGAGACGGGTCTCTTAACTGAAGTGACGCTATACTGGTAGCCAGATACCAGCCAGTGCCGACGCTATCTGCCGGTAATTGTTCTGGTGATCTCTTAAAAATCCCTCCATCGTCATAATACTTTGAAGGGGTCTCAGTCCAGCAATGTACAACCATTGAATTTATTTTATTTTTTTTAGCCCACAAATAAAGCCGACTGAGGTCTTGCCCCCAATCTATATTAGAATCAGCAAGATATTTATAACCATTGGCCGGGCCACCTGCAAACACATTGAAGTACGCAAGATAATGAGGATAAACACTCACTATACTTAACAGTTGAACCGCTACGGTTAAATAACTTATACCAAGTTGCATTCTATTGCCTAACTTTGTTGGCCTCGTCAAAAGCTCCTCAACGTACGTAAAAGTACGTCTGCGTCGCTTTCTCCTTGCCGCCTCGTTATGCTTCTGACTGCAACTTGGTATTTGTCTTAATTTCTTCCAAAATTCCTGACGGCATAACACTGACACTGACATTAAAGTTAAGGCCGCTATCATTGGTTGAATATGTCGGATACCAATATTGAGATTTGAGGTAATGGATATACAGAAATAAACTCCTGAATAAAAAAATAAAATTCTCTCCAGCATCTCTGTTTTATCACTTCTTAACCAAAACACTAACCCTGCTGCCAATAAGACCAGTAAAATGGGAGTTTCCTTATAAAACAATGCTAATGGAAAGTAGTACCACCAGCCTTTATTAATCCTGACCTCCCCATTAAGATACTGAGGGTGGCCGCTCTCTGCCTTAAGTTTTGAGCGGTTAAGTGTGTGTAACAGCCCGATTTTATATAAAACAAAGGGTCTTAAAAAAGTTTTCGTTCCTTTGTGCAGCTCTGTAGTTTGTGTGCCATTATTAATTAGAACATTAAGCTGATGTGGATTTACATGCCAACTGGCCACTAAATAAACCAAATAAACGATTACCCATGGAACTGCCATAATAAGAGCAAATCTTTTGAGAAATTTGGTTGATATACTGCCGCGTTTAAAAATATGTTTTAGCTCAATAGATACAAAACTAAATAGAATACACAAATAAACCAGCACGCCGGAAAATTTACATAAGAGCGCTATCCCAGTAAAAATAACTGTCATAAAGATATAAACACGGCCTTCTTTCTTTAATGAAACCGCAAAGGATACCAGTGAAAGAACCGAAAACAGCGTAACACCGGCATCAGTTGTGATATAGCGGGAATGTGCCAGAAAATTTGGCTCAAAGGCAATGAAAAATACACCTAACCATGCAGGCGAAAGTACTTGTTTTAAAAGAACACCCAGGATAAACATAAAAAAAGTATAAAATACAATAAGTGCTATACGTCCGGAAAAAAGAATAGTATCGAAGTTGGTTTTATTTTGGTAAAAAAACTTATATCCCTCATCCCATTCATCAGCAGGGGCCATAGAGTTGATGTATGAGCTGTAATTGATTTTCTGAAAAAGCATAGGGACTGCGGCAATCATCTTAATCAGTGGTGGATGTTCTAAATTCAAAATAAAATTCTGTTCTTTCAGTGCTGCATACCCTGAGGGAATGTGTGCGGTCTCATCAACCACTATACTGTCATCTTTTACACTACATACAGCAACACAAGCAAATGCGGCACATACCCAAAGCAGCAACAATGTGCCGCATATCCATCTCCTTGTAAAATCGCGATGTGATAAGGGATAAAACAATTTCAACACGTTAATCATAAGCACAATGTGTATGCTGTCAGATGGTTCTGTGACAGTATTTTTTCAATCTGCAGGCAAACTGCCTGGCCTTAAGCTACACACCTCAGGTGCCGCCATAGCCAACTGTAACATTACCGTCCTCCAGAATTACCGGAACTATCCTCCGCCCACCGGCATACCTTAGCATCTCATCCATTTTGTCCCCATTACGGACTACGTCAAAGAATACGGCATTGCCTCCATAAGCCGACCTGGCTTTTTCCGTGTAGGGTCAACCGTCTTTCCCGTATATAACGACATCTTTTTTCATTTTTTTGAAGTCCCCCTTTTCTTTGTGCTGGACATACATTATCAATATAACATATTATAAAGGACTTATGAGCGTGCATAGTAAAACTAAAGGAGATTTAATCAGAGAGCTTGAAGAGCTTAAGGATAAGGTGTCTTATTTTGAGGAAAAGGCTCATAAGTGTAAGGAGTGTGAGGCTAACCTAAAGGAGACTGAGACCAGGTTTATGTTAATGGCCGATTCAGCGCCAGTTTTTATATGGATGTCTGAGGCTGACGGTAAACGCAATTATTTTAACAAAGTGTGGCTTGATTATACAGGACGAACGATAGAAGAGGAATCCGGCAATAACTGGATTAAAAACATTCACCCGGAGGACAGAGAGAAATTTGAAGAGATTTATAACAAGCATGTGGAGCTGAAAGAAGCCTATAAGGTAGAGTACCGTTTAAGACGAAAAGATGGTATTTACCGCTGGATACTTGAAACAGGCACCCCTCGCCATTGTATGAACAATGAGTTTAACGGCTTTATAGGCTCAGCAGTCGGTATAACGGAAAGAAAGGAGGCAGAAGATCGCCTTCATTACATAGCTCATCACGATATGCTTACCGGACTGCCAAACAGGATGCTTTTTTTTGACCGTCTCAATAATTTCATAGAGCAAGCTAAGCGGTATAACTACATGCTGGCGCTGCTTTTTCTTGATCTTAACCGCTTCAAAGCTGTAAATGACCTCTATGGCCATCACATTGGCGATATGCTTCTTAAAGAGACGGCCCTTCGCCTCAACGATTGCATCAGAAAGTCAGACACACTGGCACGCATGGGCGGAGATGAGTTCAATATCATACTGTCACGAATAGCTGGCAAGAAGGACCCCAGATCTGTCGCTTTAAAAATCATAGAGTCCCTTACAAAACCATTTCTTATCGAGGGGTATGAGTGCTCTGTGGGAACCAGCATTGGTATAAGCATTTATCCGCTTAACGCCTCAGAGGCTACTATGTTAATAAAAAAGGCTGACGAGGCCATGTATAAGGCTAAAGAGAAGAAGACCAGTTCTTTTGAATTCTGCACCGTGTGAGACCTTTTCAACCTGCTGCTAAAACCTTTCAACACCTCATGTTGACATCTTAATGCTCTGTGTTTGTATGTGGTACATTTCCTTTTAA
>JADFYB010000223.1 GCA_015233245.1 Nitrospirota bacterium
GCCGCTTAAAAAGTTTCAATTGCGAGCTCCGCCCGCAAAAAGGGATGAAAAGATTTATAAAGATTATTTCATCTGCGAACATCTGCGTCATCTGCGGATAAAATCCTTTTTCCGTTTTCTTCTTTATTTTCCTTTTGTTGGAGCAATCATGTTGATTGTTCCGTGTTTTACTTTTTGTCTGTTATTTGGTATAACAAGAAGAGGAGGGAATCTTATGAAATACAGAATATTGGTAGAACAGGACGAGGACGGAGTATTTGTAGCACAGTGTCCGGCATTACCTGGTTGTATATCTCAGGGTAAAACCCGGCAGGAGGCAATTACAAATATTGCAGATGCTATGAAAGGTTATATTGAGAGTTTGGAAAAGCATAATGAAGCGATTCCACCACCGATAGAAGAGGAATTAGTAGAGGTATTGGTTTGACCAGATTACCGGTATTATCCGGCAAAGACTTGTGTAAAGCGTTAGAGAATTTCGGATATTTTATTGACCATCAAACAGGAAGCCATATCATTCTTAGAAATCATCTTCCCCCATACAGAAGAGTCGTTGTTCCAAACCATAAAGAAATCGCAAAAGGAACTCTAAAAGCTATATTAAACCAAACCGGTCTAACGTTAGAAGAGTTAAACGAAGTTCTCTGAAATAGTAAAACCAATGCAGGGGAATTTCCATTTGGGGAGGCGAGCTTCGCCCGTACAATTGATATTCAGATTAAAAGTTTTAAAAATATTATTACCTTGAAAGCTACTTGATATAAACAAGAAAAGTGCAAGAAACGACCCCCGTTAAATATAATACACTCCAGCACAAAACAACCTCAGGTTATTTTACTACTGGAGTGAGTAGGGTTTATGTGTGGCTTAAACACTTAAGTCGTTACAGAGAGACAATAGATATTGAGTAATGATATAATTTCTGTATGGAATCTGAAGTGAGGCGTAAGAATACTAATAAAACTTGTTATATGTGTAAAAATATTGCGACATCAACAGAACATGTCCCTCCAAAATGTCTATTTCCAGAAGCAAAATATCTACCAGCAGGGGTAAACTTAAGAAAGGAGCTGATAACGGTTCCTTCATGTTATGATCACAATATGCAAAAGTCTAAAGATGATGAATATCTATTTTTATGTCTATTATCAAATTTTGCAAATAATGGACTTGCCCGTTTAACTTTTGAGAGCAAAATGCTTCCTGCTATAGCACGTAAACCAAAACTATATGAAAATTTGATGAAGCACATCGTGCCTGTGATTGTAGAAAATAGTATTACTAAAGAAGCTTATAAAACTTATATGATCAAGCCTGACATAAAAAGACTCTATAACTCATTTGAGTATATGGCAAAAGCATTATATTTTAAGCAATATAACGAAAGATTCACAGGTACATGTGAAATAAAAGATGATTTTACTTTAAGCTATGGGCTAGACAATTCTACCCAACTGAATGATTCTCTGCACAAAGATCGTAAAGCGGTTAAGGACTATTTTGAACATAAACCCCATGCTGGAGATAATCCTGAAGTTTTCAGATATTTATTCGAAGAAAACGGAGATGTATTAAGAATGCAGTTTTACGGTGGAAGCAATGTTTACGTTGCCTTTAAGAAGTAAAGTTGACTTTTGATAAAAAAATCGTTGAATAGTTGCGCAATATCCATAAAAAAGTGGTCTTAAGAAAGAGTTTAACAAAATTTTTACGTCAACAGTATATAACGGAAAAGAACCTGCAACAAATACCGAGTAAATCTTTTAATCTGCTCGTCTGTTTTGCGGGCGAAGCTCGCCTCCCCAAATGGGGATTCCCCTGTAAAACTTTTTAAGTGGCGGAACGCCGGTTAAAAAACTTAAAATCACAATAATACAAACAAAACATAATACTAAACCACCAAATCGCAGACAAAAAACCTGAGGTCAAGGAGGCTAGCCTCCTTGTAGGAGAGGGTTTAAGGGAGAGGGCAAAGCCCTTTCCCTTTCTACTAATTACTTTACCTTATCATTAAAAATATGCTTTAATACACGCTAACGTTAAAAAAAGTATGAAAGTACGTATAGAGAGAGGTAAAAGGAATGAAAGCAACAGGATCACAGATAATAGTTGAATCGTTAAAAAAAGAAGGGGTAAGGCACATATTTGGTTATCCGGGAGGGGTGGTTTTAAACATTTTTGATGCTCTGTACGATGCCAAAGACATAAAGTTGTTTCTAACGCGGCATGAGCAGGGGGCAACGCATATGGCAGATGGTTATGCCCGCTCAACTGGCAAGGTGGGGGTTGCTCTTGTTACCTCAGGCCCGGGCGCTACAAACACAGTTACAGGAATTGCCACAGCCGCCATGGACTCTATCCCAATTGTGGTGTTAACTGGCCAGGTGCCCACAATGCTTATCGGAAACGACGCCTTTCAGGAGGCTGACATTGTTGGAATCACCCGCCCCTGTTGTAAGTACAATTACCTTGTCAAAGATATAAATGACCTGGCTTATACGATAAAGGAGGCTTTTCACATAGCCTCATCAGGCAGACCCGGGCCGGTTGTTATAGATTTACCCAAAGACGTCTCTGCCGCTACGGGAAAATTCCTCTGGCCGGACAAACTTAACATAAGAAGCTATAACCCCACTATGGAGGGCAACCGGTGGATGATAGAAAAGGCGGCAGAGAAAATCACCCGTTCGAAAAAACCGGTTATAATCGCTGGAGGCGGAGTAATACTTTCCGGGGCCTCAGATGAGCTGAGAATTTTTGCCGAGTTTACGGATATTCCCGTCACTACCACACTTATGGGAATAGGAGCATTTCCCACCGACCATCATCTGTCGCTTGGAATGCTTGGTATGCACGGTACCTACTACGCCAATATGGCCATTCAGGAGTCAGACCTTCTAATTGCCGTTGGAATGAGGTTTGATGACAGAGTTACAGGTAAAATAGATGCCTTTGCTCCCAATGCTGAAATCATCCACATTGACATAGACCCTACATCCATAAGAAAGAACGTGGATGTGGATATCCCCATAGTTGGAGATTCAACAAAAGTGCTGTTTACTCTTAATCAGATACTTAAGGACACGGACAAACCGCAGTGGGAGGAAATCAGGAAGTCATGGATTAAACACATAGATGAGTGGAAAAAGGCAAAGCCGCTTAGTTACCGGTTTGACGAAAATATCATAAAGCCGCAGTATGTGATTGAGAAACTTTATGAGGCAACCGGAGGAGATGCTATAATAGCAACCGAGGTAGGGCAAAACCAGATGTGGGCAGCCCAGTTCTTTAAATACAAAAAACCTCGGACATTTTTAAGCTCAGGCGGACTTGGCACAATGGGTTACGGCTTTCCGGCAGCCCTTGGGGCACAGGTGGCGTTTCCCGATAAAACCGTAATAGATATAGCCGGAGACGGCAGCATTCAGATGAACATTCAGGAGCTTGCTACAGCGGTCATATATGATCTGCCGGTAAAGGTGGCTATTTTGAATAATCATTATCTCGGTATGGTAAGACAGTGGCAGGAGCTGTTTTTTAACGAGAGGTACTCGCACAGTTATCTGCACGAGGTGCCGAGTTTTGTAAAAATCGCAGAGGCTTACGGAGCAGTTGGCCTTAGAGCAGAGAAACCCTCCGACGTTGAGCCTGTGATACGGGAGGCGCTGAGCGTAAGAAAACCTGTGTTTATGGATTTTGTCATAGACTGGAAGGAGAAGGTTTATCCTATGGTGCCGGCAGGCGCTCCGATAGACCAGATGCT
Source organism: Nitrospirota bacterium (assembly GCA_015233245.1). Lineage (GTDB taxonomy): Bacteria > Nitrospirota > Thermodesulfovibrionia > Thermodesulfovibrionales > Magnetobacteriaceae > Magnetomonas. The sequence goes on from JADFYB010000223.1 coordinate 3,764, forward strand.
TTTTGAAGAAGAGCCTAAGAAAGAAGAAAAAAAGTTAAAAGTTATAAAATAAGGAGCTAAGGGACATGAGACACACTATTTCGATTTTGGTAGAAAATAAGTTTGGAGTACTGTCCCGCGTAGCCGGACTTTTCAGTGGCCGCGGATACAACATAGAGAGTATATCTGTTGGTGAAACCCTTGACCCTAAAATATCTGTCATGACCATTGTTACTGAGGGTGAGGAGGCAATTGTCGAGCAGATTACCAAGCAGTTGAACAAACTCATTGATGTTATAAAGGTGCAGGATCTCTTCGAGGTTGAACACGTTGAAAGGGAAATGGTACTGATTAAAATAACTCCACCGGCACAATTGAAGGCAGAGGCTTTGAGGCTTGCTGAAATATTCAGGGGCAGAGTTGTTGACTCAAGCCAAAAAACTTACACCATAGAAATTACCGGTGATGAAAAGAAAATCGAGGCCTTTGT
>JADFYB010000224.1 GCA_015233245.1 Nitrospirota bacterium
ACTTTTTAAGCGGCGGAACGCCGGTTGAAAAATTCTTTTATCTGGGCAGCCACAGGGGGCAGCCCCTACACATAATGAAAAATCGCTACCCCAAAAACCTGGGGTTAAGGGGGTTAGCCCCCTTACAGGATGGGGTCTAAGGGGAAGGGCAGCGCCCTTTCCATTACTTAATATTCCGTATTCCGTGTTGCCTCAAACACCCTCAATTTGATAAAATCACAGCAAATGCCCATAGCACTGGTTACGGGCGCCTCCGGCGGTCTTGGAAAAGAGATCGCTCTGGCGCTTTTAAATGAGTCCACAGATGTCATTGCCACTTATAACACCAATAAAATTTCAATTGAAGGATATGAAAAAACTCTGCACACACTGAAGGCTGATTTAAGAAACAAGACAGATGTTACAAAGATAGCCGATTATGTACGCAAAAAATTTGGGAAACTTGATTACCTTATAAACTCTGCCGGAGTGAGCCGTGACGGCCTTATCGTAAACTATCCGGAAAGCAACTGGGATGAGGTCATAGCAGTTAATCTGACAGGAGTGTTTTATGTTATTAGAGAAATGGTACCGTTTTTAATAAACTCGGATAACCCTCACATTATTAATATATCATCGCGCTCCGGCATACGTGGCAGTGCCGGACAATGTGCCTACAGCGCATCAAAAGCAGCGCTTATAGGGCTTTCAATGAGTTTGTCTAAGGAGCTTTCGGAGTTCAACATTAAAGTAAACACGATTTTACCCGGATTTCTTAACACTGCTATGGGACATCTTAACGAAACTGCCCTTAAACGCGCCGAGACAGAAAGTGTGCTTGGCACTCTTTCAAGCACAAAAGAAGCAGCAATGCTTATCGCCACAATATTAAAAACTACACGTGTTACAGGCCAATTTTTTACTCTGGATAGCAGATTGTGAACGGTATTTTCATAACTGGCACTGACACCGGCGTTGGCAAAACTCTGATAACCACACTTATTGCCATTGGATTAACTGAAATCGGCTATAGAGTAACTGTCAGAAAACCAATTGAGACAGGCTGCAAATTAGAGGGAGTCCTGTTAAGCCCAGAAGGGCGTACGTTATACCTCAAATATATTCCCTCCATGAAAAACGAAAATATTGATGACATCACGCCCATCAGATTTAAAGAACCCCTGTGTCCGCTTGTGGCTTCACGAATTGAAAACAAAAACATTCTATGGGATGAACTTATCACATCTCTTAAAACTAACGATAACTCCAAAGTCCTGTTGATTGAGGGAGCTGGAGGCGTCATGGTACCAATTACAACGGACAAGTTTGTGTATGACATTATAACAGAGCTCCAATTGCCGGTAATTGTAGTCTGTGAAAACAGACTGGGAGCCATTAACCACACCCTTCTTACCCTTGATTTCCTCAAAGCCAGAAAAATATCCGTCATTGGAATTATAATAAATCACACAAGTACGGCAGACACTTTGGCGCTGAGAACCAACCCCGAGATAATAGCAGAGCTTTCTTTAGGAGCGCCAATAATCGGCACAGTCCCTTTTATTAGCGATATAAGCAGTGAAAGTCTAAAAAAAATATCAAAAAAATACATCAATTATGATATAATATATGGTTATTTACAGAACGACAATAATGACAAAATAAAAGAAGGCTAATAAAATGATAGGGTATGTATTAAAAAAGGTTTTTGGCACTAAAAACGAGCGTGAGTTAAAAAAGCTCATGCCTCTGGTAGAGTTGATAAACGAACGTGAGGCCGTTGTATCAAAACTCTCGGATTCACAGCTAAAAGACAAAACCGGAGAGTTCCGCACCCGCCTCAAAAATGGTGAAACACTGGATGACATCCTGACTGAGTCATTTGCCGTAGTAAGAGAGGTCTCTAAGCGGATACTTTCGATGCGCCACTTTGATATGCAGTTAGTTGGCGGCATTGTGCTTCATCAGGGGAAAATAGCAGAAATGAAAACTGGTGAGGGGAAAACCCTTGTGGCAACTCTTCCGGTTTACCTAAATGCACTGGATGGCAGAGGGGTGCACGTTGTCACTGTTAACGATTACCTGGCGCGGCGTGACACTCAGTGGATGGGACCTATCTACAATTTTTTGGGACTATCCATTGGAACCATTCAAAACGACGATTCCTTTATCTATGACCCCTCGTATAAGTCCGAGTACGAGAAGCTGGATTTTCTGAATCCCTGTACTCGTCAGGAGGCATACAGGGCTGATATAACGTACGGCACAAATAATGAGTACGGGTTTGATTACCTCCGTGACAACATGAAGTACGAATTGGAGGAGTTTTCACAGCGAGAGCTTAACTATGCCATCGTGGATGAAGTGGATAGCATTTTAATTGACGAGGCCAGAACTCCACTAATTATATCCGGTCCCTCAGAGGAATCTACCGACAAGTATTATAAAATAAACAAAATGATCCCAAAACTCAAAAAAGAAGTGGATTACACTATTGATGAAAAGCAAAAAAATGTAATTTTAACCGAAGAGGGCGCTCTACACGCAGAAAGACTGATTGGTGTAGAGAACTTGTTTGACCCAATAAACATAGAACTGGTTCATCACGTGCTTCAGGGGCTTAAGGCGCACAACATGTACAAAAAAGACACAGATTATGTGGTAACAGATGGCGAGGTAATCATCGTAGATGAGTTTACAGGGCGACTAATGCCCGGCAGACGATGGTCAGACGGTCTTCATCAGGCGATAGAGGCCAAAGAAGGCGTAAAAATAGAGAGTGAAAACCAAACCCTTGCCACAATTACGTTTCAGAATTTCTTCAGAATGTACAATAAACTTGCCGGTATGACAGGAACCGCGGACACTGAGGCAGAGGAGTTTGGAAAAATCTACAACCTTGACGTTATGGTTATTCCAACTAACAGGCCAATGAACAGAACGGATTTAGCCGATTCGATATATAAAAACGAACAGGCTAAATATAAGTCCGTCATAGAAACCATAAAAGAGTGTAATTCTAAGTCTCAGCCGGTATTAGTCGGCACAATATCAATAGATAAGTCAGAGGTGTTGTCAAAGGAGCTTAAAAAAGCAGGCATCCCTCATAGCGTGCTGAATGCAAAGTATCATGAAAAAGAAGCAGAAATCGTGGCCCAGGCGGGCAGAAGCGGCGCTGTAACTATAGCAACCAACATGGCTGGCCGTGGCACTGATATTGTACTTGGGGGAAACCCTAAGGGACTGGCACACGATATGCTCAAAGACAACAAGGAATATACAGACGAGGAATGGAAAAATACACTCTCAAAAGCTGAGGAAATCTGTGCCAGTGACAAAGAGAAAGTAATCGAGGCCGGAGGCCTTTTCATTCTGGGAACCGAACGCCACGAGGCTCGCCGCATAGATAACCAGTTGCGAGGGCGCTCAGGACGCCAGGGCGATCCTGGCACCTCAAGGTTTTTCCTTTCCCTTGAAGATGATCTAATGAGAATTTTTGGTTCCGATAGAATCTCCGGACTTATGGGACGCCTCGGCATGGAGGAGGACGTTCCAATTGAAAATAAAATGGTCTCACGGGCTATTGCCAACGCTCAGAAAAAGGTCGAGGCACACAACTTTGATATAAGAAAACACCTCCTTGAATACGATGACGTGATGAACAAACAGAGAACTGAGATTTACTCTTACAGAAGGGAAATCCTTGCTGCAGAGTCGCTTCAAGAGCAGATAACAGAAATGATTGAAGATACGGCTACGGATATTTTAGAGCGCTCCTGCCCTGAGGACACCTACACTGAAAACTGGGATATGGACGGTTTGCTGGACTCAATGTTTGGTATATTTGCAATCTCTCAAAAAGAATTAAAACGCCAAATTGAAGACGTTAAACACATAAATGCGTTAAAAGAGAAGATACCTGCTGTGTTAAAAGGGTTGTACAAAAAGAAAGAAGATGAGATGGGGGAACATGTCCTGCGGTATTTTGAAAAAGTTACCCTCCTTCAACTTCTTGACACTCAGTGGAAAGACCACCTGCTTGCCATGGACCATCTTAAAGAGGGAATAGGACTTCGCGGCTACGGTCAAAAAGACCCCCTCGTGGAATATAAGAAAGAAGCCTTTGAAATGTTTTCAGATTTGACTTTCCGGGTAACAAGCGAATTTCTTACGCGATTATTCCACATAAAGGTGCACTCAGAAGAGGAAATCGAGCGTTCTAACATAC
>JADFYB010000225.1 GCA_015233245.1 Nitrospirota bacterium
CAAAAACATATGGAAATGTAAGACTAAAAGCATGACGCGAATGGAGCAAATAACCAATAGACGCAGCGGGGTTGCCTTTATCCATAATGGGACAGCTCCCTATGCAGCGCCTTGCTATGTAATAATTACATGATTGGCACTTTTCATGTTTATATTTTTTTAGATCACGATAGATAGCCCACTTTTCACTTTGATTCCATATGTCTAAAAAATCCTGTTCTAACACATTTCCTGCAACATATCTTTCTCTTTTATTTTCTGATACGTTTGGGTCGGAGGCCAACGAATATGAACAGCCGTAAATCTCCCCGTAAGGAGAGATAACCGCACCCTCACGTCCGGCGGCACATGATCTGTCCTTAAAATATATACGATCGTGAGTATTTGTGTGGCGTAAATCAAGAGTGGTCACAAAGTCGGTAGAATATTCCTGTCTCAACCGGTTAAGGTCTGCTATGAAATCTCTGAATTGTAGTGGGGTCAGCTGCTGTTTTAATGTCTCAGGGTCGTTTGTTACCGGTCTCAATGGGATACAGTTAAGAGATTCGACAGAGTAATTGTCGCAAAGCTCCGCCAAGCCTTTTAGATGGTCATACGTATAATTTGTTTTTCTAATTAAGGTGTTAATTCTTAACCGGCATCCTTTTGACGCAAGCTCCTCTATTGTTTGCAAGACCTTATGAAATATTCCATCTCCTCTTATTTCTGAGTATGTTGATTCCTGTGCACCATCAACAGAGATGATTATCCAATCCACGGGAGCCGCCATTAATTGATTCAATGTGCTTTTTGAATAGATCCCATTAGTACCCATAGAAAGATAAAACCCCATCCGCTTTAAATCATGGATAATCTCAATAAAATCCCGTCTTACTGTCGGCTCCCCGCCTGTACATCTTAACTCATATACTCCCGATTTATACATAGTATCAGCCAGAGAAAGAATCTCTAGGGTTGAAAGCTCCTCTTTTGCACCAAAAGAACGATTAAAACAGGATTTACAGTTTAAGTTGCATTTTCTCGTGAATTCCCAGTACACTCTCCTGGGTGCTGAAGCAAAAGCTTGTGTTTTGGGGTAAGGGGTATCGATAAGAGGCTCTATATGCCAATTGTTTTCATGAACGATTTTTGAGGAAACAATCTTCTGAAACAGCTCTGTCGCTGCGTATGGGTGATCTAAAGATGAATTATTCTGAAGCTCTCCAGCCATATTCACAAGGTGGTGATCAGTTGACATAACCCGCCCTTGTTTTTGATCAAATATTTCAATTCCATCCCACTCCATTCTTGCACGATATGTTTTTTTCATCGTTTATTAACACTTTTGAAAGCGTTAATCTGTAATTCGCTTGTAGGCCTTGCATTCTGGCCAATGGGTTGACATGACAAACACCCGATACATGGAAGCGCATCAGCAAAGGCCACCGAGGAGTAGTCCTTTTTCATTTGAGCCTCCCGTACTATATTAAGTTTTTCACAAACCCAAATATCCCTTATTGTGTTTTCTGTAACATTACCTAACACTACCTGGGAGTCTGAATGATTCGCTTTAAAAAGTTCGTTAAAACATAACACTGCTGTCCCGTCGCAGTCAATATTAAACCTGTTCCAGTGCACCAAACATGGGATGATATCACTAATGCCACGCTGCCGGTTACTCTTTAACAGAGAATTATAATCATGGTATGAACGTATAAAGACATCATCAAGCAGGTTAGTGTTTTTCCAGTATGTGAGAAATTCGTCATCATAATCGCAGTGTTCGCTTTCGACACGGCTGCCTATAATTCTTGTGGATAAATTGTTTTTAACAACAAAATCCCTTACAAACTCAAGATTCATTTTTACTGTTTTAAATCCGTCTATCCCTTTTGTTTGAAGATAATTCTCGGCATCATAACTATTTATGGAAACTTCTATGATGTCACAATTTGCTGCTATTTCTCTGAGCAAATTATTGTCATGGTGTATTAAACAGGTAAATAACCATGTTCTCACCTTATGTTCCGAGGCAAATTGCAGGGCTTCATGCAATTTACCCCACAATAGAGGCTCTCCGACCCCATGAATCCTTAATGTAGAGTGATGAAACGCAGACATTTCCTGTATGATTTTATCAAACAAATCCAAAGACAGGTCTGTGTTGCCAAATCGTTTATGACGTTCCGAAGGCTGCGTTAAACCAACAGGGCAATGGACGCAGCGGCAGGGACAGTCACCCCGGATAACACAAAGATTTACTATTGTTGGAAAAGTATATTGTTGTTCGGAGGTAAATCCCAATTTGCTTATTTGATGATTTTTCATAATCTTATTTTCGCTCATAAAAAGCTCCCTTGTGTTGATTCTTACGTTGCAACAGTACTCACTTGCATGTGTTTAATTCCGCTTGCCTCAAGGATACTTTCTGCGGTATCTTTCCATTTTTCCACTTCACGGGATGTAAAATTCTTATGTTTTAAGGCATAGCAAGACCTGCGGGTCTGTCCCATTTGAACGTACCTTGTAAAATCCTTGTCCGTTATTTCATATCCGTATTTCTCCGGACTGCTCCAGATTTTAGAGCCTGGATATGGAATCAGAGGATAAACAGCAAATTCATCAATAGCAAGCCGTGAGGCTGTTTGAAAATATTGCATCACAGTGCTCTCCGTATCATACGGTAATCCAACCATAAATGATGCTCTAAGAATCAAACCGCAGGATTTTGCAATTGCTATATTTCTTATTGAATCTAACTGAGTCGTTTTTCCCAGCACTTTGAGATTGTCACGATTCATGGACTCCAAGCCTATTGTCAAATGAACACAGCCGGCTTCCTTTAGCAATTTACAGGTTTTCTCAGCTAAATCTTCTATCCTTGCAAAAGCCCGAAAAATGATATTTAGTGATTTTATCTGTGTTAATAATTGATGTAAATTGCCATTTCCCGTAAAGTGATCATCGTTGAACCGGAAATATTGGTACTTATCTCTTAGAGATTCTATCTCATCCATTATATTTCTTGTGCTTCTGTATCTCACTTTAGAACCGCCGCCCATGACAACGCTGTTACAGTGGATACACTTATATTTACATCCTCTTGAACTGATCAGGCTAATAACAGGATATCCCATTAATCTTCTGGAGTAGCTGTCAATGCTTAGTAAATGTCTTGCCGGAAAAGGGTACGCGTCTAAATCAAGTCTTGTTTTCCCCTCAATAATTCCTTTTGATTTGATGAAAGACAAACAATAGCGATCTATACACTCAACGAATGAATCTTCACCTTCACCCGTAATAACAATGTCAGTGTTTGAATCTTCAAGAGTAAATTGTGGAATTCCCGTAGGATTTGGACCTCCCAAAACTGTTAAAGCATCGGGATTGGTGCTTTGAATCTTGCTTATTATTCTTCTTACATATTGATAGTTCGTGCAGAAACAGCGTATACCATATCCATGTGAATCAGGACTATTTCTCACCTTCATTGCTATCTCACTCTCAGTCTTACACCCTGTCATATCAAACAATGAGGTATTTTCGTATCCTTTACTCAGAAGGGCTGCCGCTATATATAGCAATCCTAAAGGAGGCTCTACCCTGTCATCATCAACACAAAGCGATGGAGGGTTAATAAGAACAATACTTATAGCATGTTTTTGAATACTCAATCTTTTATTCCACCCTCACCCCACGACATTTTAGATTTTACCCAATATGCACCACATTAACTTACAGAACCTACCCGTGCAAGCTCCATCTATCCATTCTCTATGCTTCACACTTATAACCTTCCATAGCATTATTAACTTTTATCAGTTCTACTCAAAATAATAGACCATTAAATAGTATATTCACGTTCCTTTTTATTTGTCAACAACTTATTAAAATAATTTATAATAATTACGACATCTCAGAACGTTATGCGCACGTAACATAACATTGTTACGCAAAGGTAACACTAATTATATGAATTCAGGGGACACAATGCCTGATTCTTGACTGATATGTCCTTCAAACTCAAAAACAGGGAAAACAACTCATAACCGGGTGGGACAGAAAAGTGAGCCGGGTGGGTGGCAGTTAAGTGTCAAAAGAACTCGGCATATGCGTGTAATAATAGATGGTTGCACGGGTGGTTTTTGTAAAATTAATTCAAAAGTGTATGAGATAACAATATTCATTTTTTTTGCGGTATTCAAGCGCTTCGAATATGTTTTTA
>JADFYB010000226.1 GCA_015233245.1 Nitrospirota bacterium
CTGAGAGTCAGGCGTTGGTAACATCACATGAGCTGAAAAAATTCATGTGGATTTGAGGAATAATCACGGCTATATGCGTTTTAGCTGCCAGCTACTTTATAAGCCGGGCCTTAAGTGTTCCGTTTAACAAAGGGATAACCTCTATCTCATCTTCCACAACTGAAATCTCAAGCACTGTGGAGCAACACGAAAGAACTGCAGCCCAGCAAGCCTCAGCTGTTAATGAAACCACTACCACGATGGATGAGCTATCGGCCTCGTTTAAACAATCTTCAGAGCAGGCACGGACCGCCTCCGATGGGGCAGGACAGGTGCTGGTTATGGTAAATGATGGCTCTCTCAACATAAATGAAATGCTCTACGGCATGACTATGCTAAAGGAAAGGGTTGAAGCTACGGCTTCAAAAATTCTTCAGCTTAGCGAAAAAACCACCCGTATTGAGAGTATTGCCGCTGTAGTGTCAGACTTTGCCAACGAAACCAAGATGCTGGCTATGAATGCTGCGGTTGAGGCGGTAAGAGCAGGTGAGCACGGAAAAGGATTTTCAGTTGTTGCTATGGAGATACGAAAACTTGCCGAACAGAGTAAAAAATCGGCAGAGGAAATAACCGAGGTTGTTGCTGAGATCCAAAAAGCCACAAATTCCACTGTCATGGTAACTGAGGAAAGCACAAAAACTGTGGATAAAGAAATGGAGCTTGCCGAAAACACAGCAGAAACGTTTAACAAACTCACTACAGTTATAAGAAGCTCAGCCGAAAATATTCAACAGATATTTCTGAACATTCAACAGCAATCCGCAGCTATTTCACAGGTGGTGGATGCAATGAGCTCAATAAACAGAGGGGTCAAGGAAACCTCAGCAGGAATCACTCAGACAAAGCTGGGCATCAAAAACCTTAACGAGGTGGCAAAAGAACTTAAGGAGATGGTTTAAAGCCCACAAATCATGATAGAAGACGTCGAACTAAGAGATATATTTAAAGCGGAAACTGAGGAGCATTTACAGAAACTTGAGGAGGGGCTTTTGGTGCTTGAGCAAACTCCGGATAAGCCCGGGTTGCTTGAGGAACTGTTTAGAGAGTCGCATTCGCTAAAGGGCTCGGCAAGACTAATGGGTGTGGATAAGATAGAGCTTGTAAGCCACACGCTTGAGGATATGCTCTCCAAAGCCAAACGCGGAACTACTAAGCTATCCACGGCCTCAGTAAACAGCATCTATAAATGTCTTGACGTTATAAGAGCGCTGCTTCATGAAGCTTTAACCGGAGAGACTTCCAATATAAATATTATACATGTGATAGAGGAGTTAAAAGGTGAAAGGGTTAGTACCACTGCTCCGGTAAAACTGGTTCCTGAGGCTTTGGAGGCTGCAACACAAGCGCCAGCACCAGCAAAACCTGAACCTGTTATACCCGTCAAGGAGCCTGAAAAGGTGTTATCTCAGGCAGAAGAGACAGTACCGCATGAGGAACCCCAACCCTATGAGGACATCGTGGAGACTAAAACAGGAGCCTCTGATGTCTCACGAGCTGACGGGGTTGTACTTTGGCTTGACAGCGGCGAAAAACTCTCTTCAATTGAAACCATACGTGTGGAGGCCCACAAACTTGACTCTCTTATGGTGCATGTAGGCGAACTTGTAGTAATAAAAAACAGAATAAACCAACGCATAAATGATATACAAGAGACAATAAGTATGTGGGAAAAAGTGATTTTGCCTCAGTTAGGAGGCAGCACTGACTTAAGTGTCCAGCAGAGGGTGCAATCAGCAAACGATCAAGAGGCATTTTATAAACATCTGAATAACCTCAAAAACTCCCTCTATGAAGACGGTGCAAGAATCTCTTTTGTATCACAGCAACTGGACCATGGAGCGCACGAACTCATGCTTATTCCCCTCTCTACGGTGTTTAACCCGTTTAAGCGCATGGTAAGAGATTTAGCAAATGAAAAAGCTAAAGAGATAAACTTTGTGATAGAAGGTGGAGAGACAACGGCTGAAAAGCGAGTACTTGAGGAAATAAAAGACCCGCTTATGCATATCCTCAGAAACTCCATAGACCACGCAATCGAGCCCCCTGAGGTTCGCACCGGGCTTGGGAAAGACAAATGCGGACTGATTCTCCTTAAGGCTTATAAAGAGAGCACAAATGTGATTATCGAGGTGCTTGATGACGGACAGGGGCTTGCTACAGAAAGCATAAAAGAGACCGCTATTAGAAACAAACTCGTCAGTCTTGAAGTTATGGAGAAAATGACCACGGCAGAAATCCACAATTTCGTTTTTGCACCGGGGTTTTCTACAAATAAGATAGTGACAGATATCTCTGGCCGCGGCATAGGAATGGACGTTGTTAAGACCGCTTTGGAGCGGCTAAAGGGCAGCATCGCGATGGAGTCTGTTCCAAACGAGGGATGTAAGATGACTTTGCGCATACCGGTAAATATTTCATCCACAAGGGTGTTTCTGGTAATAGCCCGTAACCGCACCTATGCCCTTCCTATTGAGTTTGTTACGACTACTTTTATGCTAAAGCTCTCGGATATTTATAACTTAGAAGGCCAAAAGACCATTACATTTATGGATAAACCGGTTTCCATTTTATATATAACCGATATTCTTGAAATCACAGAACGGGCGGATTCCGGCAGAATTCCCAAAGCTGACACTCTGGCACAGAAACTTCCCTGCATAATGTTTAAGGTAGAGGGTCAGATGTTTGGTGTTTTAGTAGATGTGCTTGTGGATGAACAGGAAATAGTGTTAAAATCATATGGCGGAATATTAAAGCGGGTGCGAAACGTGCTGGGTTCGACGATATTGGGCAACGGTGAGGTTTGCATGCTGCTTAATCCGCATGATATTCTAAAAACTATAAGGAGCAGCGGTTTTACCTCTGCGTCGCTTCAACAAGCGGAGGCATTGTCCAGGCAGCATAGTATTTTAATGGCAGAGGACTCTATTACGACACGGACTCAGATGAAGCGCATACTTGAGGGAGCAGGCTATGAGGTCACAGCGTGTGTGGACGGACTTGATGCTTTGAATAAGTTGAGAACCGCAGAGTTTGATGCCGTGATTTCAGACATTCAAATGCCAAATATGGATGGATTGACTTTGACTGAAAATATCAGAATGGATACTAAATACAGAGAGCTGCCCGTGATATTAGTGACAACAATGTCCTCAGACGAGGACATGAAGCGCGGAATAGAGGTGGGAGCAAATGCCTACATCACAAAACCCGCATTTGACAAGCAGGTGTTTCTTGAGACACTAAAAAGGCTTATTATATGAAAGCTTTGAAAAAACGTATAAGAGTGCTAATTGTGGAGGACTCGCCTGTAGCCGTGCTGGCTCTTAAGCGGATGCTTGAAACAAGTGATGAAATCGAGGTAGTGGGCACAGCCCGGCACGGCAAAGAGGGGCTTGAGATGATTCCCAGAGTGAGTCCCGATGTAATATGTACAGACCTTCACATGCCTATTATGGATGGCCTGGAGTTTACCAAAGAGGTGATGGCACGGCATCCCCTTCCCACATTAGTGGTAAGCGTCAGTGTAAGCGAAAACCACACTCAAAATGTGTTTCAACTTCTTCAGGCAGGAGCCATTGACGTGTTTCCAAAGCCTCAGGGTGCTTTAATTGATCAGACAGGGGAGTTTTCAGCCGAGTTAATAAGTAAGATAAAGATTCTCTCCGGGGTGATTCCATTTAGTAAGCAAAAGAGACAAAAGGGTTCAGCCGGTGTTTTTCCTGTTGTACCAGCCCGTTTAGATAAAGCTCACAGTGTTTCCTTAACCAAAAATCTGAGGATGATTGTAATAGGAGCATCTACTGGAGGCCCGCAGGCTCTTGAAGCCATTCTTAAGGCGCTGCCTCATGATTTTCCCCTGCCAATAGTGTGTGTGCAGCATATAAGTGACGGGTTTATTGATAGTCTTGTTGAGTGGCTCGATAAGGCCTGTAAGGTGAAGGTGGTACTTGCCCGCAATGATGAAATACCGCAGCCGTCAACCGTTTATTTTGCGCCCGACCATAAACACTTAACATTTAACAGCGAGGGCAAATTTTTACTGACCTCTGCTCCGCCGGTTGATGGCCACAGACCGTCTGTTACAGTGACAATGGCATCCCTTGCCGTCCACATCGGTAATAATCACAGCCACTGGGCTTTGGATTATGGCGCTTG
>JADFYB010000227.1:0-2505 GCA_015233245.1 Nitrospirota bacterium
ATATGGGATAGTTAGGTACGGATATGGGATAGTTAGGTACGGATATGGGATAGTTAGGTACGGATATGGGATAGTTAGGTACGGATATGGGATAGTTAGGTACGGATATGGGATAGTTCAACCACTTAAACCTTGTATCCATGCAGGTTTACATCAACCGAAAACATTTAAAACAATAAAAACACTTAAAACAATAAAAACCAATGAGAACAATTATTATTTTTTTGTAAAGTACAAAGATTAAAAACTAAATTTAAAGATACGTGTTTGTTGTAGAAAAACCCATACTATTCATAATGCCCATCTGTCAATTTTATCCGAGGTTCTGATAACCGGCTTACTCTACTTGTGTTTTTTAAAGACCGGAATTCTGTTAAATAGAGGGATGTTATGTATAAGTTGATTGAAAGAGGCGTCCTGGGTCCAACAGATACAGTTGTTTTTATGTAAACGTATTTCCTCGCGTTGTCTGAACATTTCTCTGCTGTTCCATATTTCCATAATTGTGGAATCTTTAATATTACCGATTGGGGGGTACTTTGGGTTAGCAAGGCAGTGAACTACATCGCCGTTTGGCATAATCATCATCCTGAAAAACGGAGACCAGCATTGAATTTCAAGAAGCCTTTCACGGTCGAAGTAATATGTTGGAATTTGCCTGAAATAATAACTGTTAAAATCAGGATGGTTTTTTATTAGTTCATTTATATAATGTTGAAGTTGCGGCCTGTCTTCAGGTTGAAACATGAAAGAGGTTATCCCTTCTTCTGCTTTGCTGTGAGGGCTGTTTTCATGGTAACCGGTTACTATAGGTTGGAGTGACTGAGTGTCTGTGAAGGCTTTTAGATCATCGAGGATAACATTTATTTTAGGAATATTTTTTTTATTTAATATCGTTGTGGCTTTTATTAATGGAACAGAGTTTTCCCGTTTACTTTTGATGTATTGTATACCATCCCGCAATATTTCATAGAGGCCGGGAAAACCCCTGAAATTATCATGTTCCTCTGCAGTGCTGCTATCGATGCTGACAACAACAAGCTCTACCTTGCTTTGTAGTATCTCGTCAGCTTTTTCTCTGAGAAGCAAGCCGTTTGTAACAATATAGGTCTTGACGCCATAGGAATGTAACACTTTGATTACATCAAAGAGATAGTGGCACATCAACACCTCACCGCCGCTGAAGCCTACGACAAATGTACCTGCTTTGCCTATTTCATGGGCTGTTTTAATTAACTTCTCGTATGGGACAGATTCCTGACAACTATGTTTTACCTTATGGGTGGCACAAAATTTACAATAGGCATTGCAATCAAACGTTGTAATCCATGTCAGTAAGGGTGGGGCCTTTGGAGAGGCAATATTGAAAAGCCTTGTATAAAGAACATTAATAAAAGATGCAAAACCAAACCTAACAGCCGTTATATCTATATCGAAGGGGAAAACTTTTTTTAAAAAATCCTGCCCTTTTCTCATCTGTTATCGTTATTGGAGCCGTTTATTGCCTGATATTTTTTTATTGCCTGAGCTATTCTTTCTGTCTGTGCCTTTGAAAGGACGCTGTACATCGGGACGAAAACAGTTTTTTGTTTTAATTCCCTTGCATTATCGCTGTTGAATTTGAAGTGTGAAAATACCTTTTCCTCACAAAGAAGGCTAAGGAGAAACTTTGAACTGTCTATTGCAGTCTTAGCTAGAAACGCTCTGAATTCATTGGGAGAGTTAACGATAACTGGAAACAACCAGAATGAATTCTCGCTGTCTTTTACCAGTGCAGGGACGGCAACGTTACGGTCCGAAACTATATTATCATATAAATATAGGGCATTTTCTTTTCTTTTCCTCTCCCTTTTATCAAGAGTTTTCAACTGGCTTAAACCAGTTATTGCCTGCTGCCATGTGTATTGGACAAGAAATTCATCCGGTATTTTATCTCTTAAGAACACCTGTTTATTTGATTTCTGATATTTTGAAAAATAATCAGCCACGGGCAGTGTCCACCTCATAAGGGGAAATACCACGGCACTGAACAATGGATTGCTGATCACTATTTTTAATACAACGTTTTTAATTGCTTCATTAACTAAAAGTTGTTTCGGAGGCGGTTTCAGTGATTTTACATCTTGTCGTATGTCCGATAGTAGTGTTTCATTGCGGCTGATAAGCATTCCTCCAAATAAAGTGGTTACGGATTTAAATAAGCTTAAGCTAAAAATAGCCGCCACCCCGAATGTTCCTAGCCTCTGTCCTTTATAGTAAGAATCCAACGCCTGTGAGCAATCCTCAATAAACGGCAGTTTGTACTTTTGTGATATTTCCACGATTCTTTCCATATCGGGCACATATCCCGATAAGTATGTCATCAGAAAGAGCACACTGTTTTTTGTAATCTTTCTTTCCAAATCGTCGCAGTCCACGTTATATGAGTTATGCGCAAGGTCAACCACCACCGGTTTGAAACCGGCAAGCGCAATTATATTTATAAAGTCGGCAACATGGATTGCA
>JADFYB010000227.1:2536-4191 GCA_015233245.1 Nitrospirota bacterium
GCCCCATGTTTTTCAATAAATAATATAACGCCATCCTTGCCCTGCTTGTGGCAACACCTCTGGGCAAACCGTAGCGCTCTGCAAATTTAGTTTCAAATCCAGACACTATTTTTTGGGCGTCTTCCTCCGGAATGTCCCTCGATAGATTCCTGAATATATTAAAGAGATCTGCTGCCGGAAGCGTTGGCATTATTCTTGGAATAGCTTTCAATCCTGCCCCCTGTGTTTTTGTCGTAGCACTTTGTCTATATTATATCATTTTTCGGTTTTAATTCAACCATGGCATGTGGTGGCTATATGAAAATGACACGGTTTACTATAATTACCTTTTTTTAAAAATCTCTTCTCTTATCTTATTGTAGTAGAGCCATCTTATGTATTTAGGAGTCTTTTTACTCTCAAGTATGGAGGCATACACTTTTGCAAAGCCATCGGTATTAGCGATATCTTCAGGGGCTTTTAACTTAAGTAAAAATAGTTGGTCACGATTAGCTAAAATTGTGAAATTTTCACGTATGCTCTCGGCGCTAAAAACTGGAGCGAAGCCGGAGAGCAAAATGAGAGGATTATGTAAATTAACAAGGATATAGTTAATGCCAAGGGTTTTAAGTATTTTGACAGCACTCCCTGTGCTGCCGAACAATACTGTATCATGGTATTTATATTGATTGAAGGTATAGACATATTCACCGAAAATAAAATTATTTCGCGGAGATACATAAATTCCCATCATATTAGCAGTTAATACCAGTATCTTGTTGCCTGAACCTATTTTATTATACACCCATGATTCGACGTTAGGTATATTGTTTTCATATTTATAGCTTAATTCAAAAACTCTGTTGTAAAAGTCTTCATAGCTGAGTTTACCAATGCAGTATAGTATTCCATACTTAAAAGGATATTGGAAAATGTAAATAATAGGGGATGAATATAATAATAGAATCATTGCTATAAAAAGTGACAACATTGTTTGCTTAATTTTTTCGGTGCTTTTTAACACATACATGCTGAGGTGGTATATAGAGTAAAATATCCATATTTGAATTACGGCTCTTGTAAATATTAAAGATATGAAGAGAAATCTTTCTATTGAATCCTCCAGCGGATGTGACACCTTGATTGCAAAAAGTGCAAAAAGGAGCAGTAAGTTTGAATATATTATGACTTGCTTGTAAGGTTCTGTTTGTTTTCTTTTTGCGGAAAATAAATAAATGCTTATAACCAGGAGCAAAAGGTATAAATAGAACGGAATTTTCGATGTCTCGTAAATAATATATTTTATAAAAGACAGTATTTTGTTTGCATATAAAAATTCTTTGAGCATTTTCGTGTGGGCCGGCGTATTAGGAGTATCATCGGATGGTGTTGTGACAGTATAATCGGTAGCTGCCATTGACAGAATTGACGGGCTTATCCATGTCTTGATTTTCTCATCATTTCTAAGTATAGAATATAAAATCCTTGGATTAAAATCCGTAACTCCTGATGGAAGATTATTATACGCAAGTACTGCTGTATAGCAAAAACATATCATCATTATAGAAAACAATATATATTTAATCTGAAGATATTTTTTGAAAAATACCGATAACATTAGCTGAATTCATTGGGAGAGTTAACGATAACTGGAAACAACCAGAATGAATTCTCGC
>JADFYB010000228.1 GCA_015233245.1 Nitrospirota bacterium
AACAGTATTTAGCTGAAAAAAAGAAGCTTATGAAGATATACCCTCACAGAAAAGTGGTAACCTCCGACTTAAACATTTTTACAGAGAATTCAAGTGCGATAATGTACAAGTTTAATCAGCTCTACTGTGCCGATAATGTGCTTTCCTATGGTACAAAGCTCCTGTATTTGACGGGCGGGGGTGCGCGTGGTGATGAGTATAAGGTGGTTGCTGAGGAATTCAACAAAATGGATGTTGATCCGATAATAGCCCAGCATGTAACCCATCTTGTGTCCAAATGGAGGGCAGCCTGGGCTGCAAAAGATATTGAAAAGTATATGAGTCATTACTCAGCAGCGTTTTCATCTGACGGTATGAATGCAAAACAGTGGAAAGCTCATAAGAAGGGGTTATTTAAGGCTTCACGAAGTTTAAAGGTACACATAAAGGATATAAAATTCAAGGTTCTCTCAGGTAAGCGGATAGAGGTAACTTTCATACAGGAGTACACCTCTGACACAGTTTCAGATAAGGGCCTAAAAACATTAGTGCTGCATGGCTGTCCGGGTGATTATAAGATAATCGAGGAAAGCTGGAGACACATCTAAAGGCTGACCTACTTAATCATATCCATTACGAGCACAATAAAGACAATAGTTATATAGATAATTGAGTACACAAACAGTATTTTGTCACTTTTACTTTCTGAGAAATAAAACTTAACAGCAAACACAATATAGATAATTCCAAGCACTGTACTTGTGATGAGATATATGTAGCCAGCCATAGCCAAAAAATACGGTAGCACACTAAGGGGCAAAAGTATAATGGTGTAAATCAGAGTTAAGGTTTTGGTTTTCATAATACCCTTTGAAATTGGTAGAATGGGAATCCCTGCCCGTGAGTAATCCTCCTTATACTTAAGTGCATAGGCCCAGAAGTGGGGATGCTGCCATATAAACATAATGGCAAACAGTACAAATGCCTGAATATCCACTATTCCTTTAACTGCCACATAGCCAATGACAGGGGGCAGTGCTCCAGTGATGCTGCCTACGTGAGTGACAAGGTGGGTGCGCCGTTTCATCAACACCGTGTACGGGATAACATATATAAATGCACTTATAAACGTAAGGATGGCAGAGAAAGTGTTTATATAAATCAAAAAAATTACAATTGCGGTAACTATAAGCACCAGGCCAAATATCAGTGCCGATCTAGGATAAATTCGTCCTTGTGGAATAGCTCTGACCATAGTACGCCTCATCAGAGAGTCTATGTCTTTATCAAAAAAGTTATTTAAAACTGCAGAACCGGCAGCCGAAAGTCCTATTCCAAACATAGTGGGCAGGATGAGATGAAACGTAGGGAATCCCCTCTGTGCCATATACATTCCGTTTAAGGCCGTTACCAGAACAAGCAGCACGATGCCTGGTTTCATAAGAACCACATGGTCTCTGACTATTGTTCTGTAACTTGTCATTAAAGTACGTCCTGACAATTATAGCATTTCTTCATTGTTTTAACAGTCCATATCAAAACAAAACCAAAACATAACCAAACTGCATCATTTGTGTTATCCTAACGGGGATACATTTAATGTTAATTGCGGATGATTCGAAAATGACAGATAGTTTAAAAAAAATTGCTCTACTGTTTTTATTTCTCATTTTTGCTATTGTTCTTTATAAATACACACTTAAAGAGCCATACCATTTTGATTCGGTTCTTTACATGAAAAGTGTTGATGTTTTTAAGGAAACCTCCCGATTTGAGTGTTTCTTTGGCGCCAGGTGTTTAAGTTCATATATTTTAATCCCGTTTTCTATTTTTATTGGCGCAAAAACCCTTCCGGCTACAACTGTTATTACGGCTCTTTTGGCTTTGTTTTTTTACTATCTCTGGATACGCCGGATATTTAGTTTTAACGAGGGATTTCTTGCAGCCCTTCTTTTTTTCTTTATCCCCGCAAGCATAATAACCATAACTCACGTTAAAGAGGATTTTACAGCATTTATGTTTCTTTTTGCGGCATTTCTAATGGCTTCAAAGGACAAACCGTCGTTTTTAAGACCTGCCTCCGGGCTCTGCTTTGGGTTAGCGTTGGTCTCAAAAGACATGCCAATTATATTTGTCCCGTTTTACTTTTCATATCTCTACATTATGGGCGCAGAGATTGAACAATCATATAAAAAACTGTTGACTAAGGAAAACATTATAATAGGCTGCAAAAACATCCTGACAGCCTTATTACTTTCTCTTATAGTATCGTTTGCTATAGACAGACACCACTTCATAGATCTATTTCATAAAACGGCATCCCCTTATGACGGACAGTTTATGGGAGTCTTTTCACAGATACTCCCTATTGGGTTAGCCTCATGGGAGCACGGTGTCGGTTCTTTTTTATTTTACTTGCAGTTTGTCTCTCTTATAGCTCCATTTTTTGCTAAAACCAAAAAGGAAACATTAATTTATATATTATTTTGTATCCAGTTTATTGCTCTTTCGATTTTTATTTCTAATCTTACGGTTGTAAAATACAGGCACTTTGTGTGGACTTCATTTCTGTGCCTCCCACCTATGCTCTTTACAGTCAGAAGTTTTTTTATGGGTTTTAAGCTTAGCAAAAGAATTACTGTATCAGTCCTGTATGTGGTTTTTGTAGCAACTGCGGCAGCACTTTTTTGGTCAACATATCCCGCCCTTGATCTGCACAGCCGATATAACACAGTCTCGGCTATTTATAAAAACTCAGACATTGATAAAAACAACTCTGTCGTTTCCGGTGTTGACGACTGCGTGTTTGCCCGGTACTTTAACGGTCTTACCTGTGTGGTACATCCTATAGACCCCACGGAAAGCGAAGCATCAGACTTTTCACAAGAGATTGATAAGTATTTGGATGAGAGGAAAAATGTGTATATCCTTCCGGATTTCTTTTCGTACGACAGATATAAAAACATGGAAAAGCAGTTTGTTCCGAAATTTAAGTTTTTAACCGGTAAGAACGTCCTCTATAGTGATTTTCACTACATGGACTATGGCTTTACCCTTAAGCAGTATGAACATAAACTTTCTCATACGTACTCAGTGAGAACCGGCAGCCAATGTGGAGCCCCATATAATAAAACCGCCGAGGAGACCATTAAAGACGAACACGGCCAGCCGTTGCCCTTTGAAATATACACATATAATATAATGTGCACACGAGTTTCCACCGCAGTTAAAGTCTATGTTTATAAGCACAGAGTGATAACAGACCTCAATATGGGAATGATTGTAAAGGTTGAAAGACCGTAATTATGATGAGGAAAGTAGTGTACGGGGAAGGACTCTGTCCTTCCCTTTAGTGGAGGAAAGATCCCTGCAAAACAGATTAAAAACCATTGTCAAAATCTTTTAAAAGCATGTATAGTTAATTAAGAACTCAGCAAAAAAGGAAGAAATATTGCTAACAAGATTTAAAGTATCCGGGTTTAAAAACCTTGTAGATGTTGACATTAGGTTTGGACCTTTTACGTGTATAGCCGGAGCTAATGGTGTCGGGAAATCAAACCTGTTCGATGCCATCCTTTTTTTTTAGTTCTCTTGCCGAAATACCATTTGTTGACGCAGCTATGTCGGTTCGAGATGAAAATGGCAGAGCTACGGATGTAAAAAGCATATTTCACAGATCGGGCAATTCTACAGATAATGTGATTACAATGGAAGCAGAGATGATAGTTCCTGAAGCAGACATTGACGATCCTGGTCAGAATGCAAAGGCAAGTATTACGTTTCTTAGATATTCTATCGAACTTGGCCTTAATGAAAATGAAGACACAGGCTCTCAAGGCAATATTCAGCTGTTCAAAGAGGAACTTTATCGCATAAAAAAGGGTGATGCCTCCAAACATCTGCTCTTTCCACATAAAAAGTCTTGGCGTGATTCTGTAATTACAACAGCAAGTAAAGGGGGAAGCCCATTTATTTCAACTGATAAAAGCGGTTCAGATGATAGTATAAAAATACATCAGGATCGTGGAGATAATAAGGGAGGCGGAAGAACTGGTTCAGTTTTAGCTAAAAATCTAACCAAAACCGTACTATCCACTTTAACAAATGCAGCTGAGACACGCACTGCAATAATAGCAAAAAGAGAGATGCAGTCATGGAGAGCCTCTGGTATATAAACGAAAAAGGGCAAGGAGCCGTGTCGGATATTTG
>JADFYB010000229.1:0-3332 GCA_015233245.1 Nitrospirota bacterium
ACATAGTATTTTAGTTTGATTTTCCGTTGCATAGTTTTCTTACGTATTATACACAATAGTTACAGGTGTTTGCTATACAGACTAAGGGAGGGCGCTGCCCTCCCTTTAACCCTCCCGCACGGGGAAATGATTTATAAAATGTTATCGCTTTGGCGGCACCGGTAAGAAATACCAATCTACAGTCAGAAGTAAACGCAGGCGGCAAGGAGGAAGCGACGCAGGCGTACTTTGTAGGGGCGAATAATTATTCGCCCCTACTGTTGACGATGCCAACAAAGTTAGACGATTGAATTCGGATTGTTATAAAACAGAAAATGAACGAGCACTACGGCAAGCAGAATTAAGCCGATAATAAAAAAACCAAATGACAATTTATAAGAGCAAAACTTTCTATCTAAAATAAGTTCAAAGTGCTGAGTTGCTATTTCCTCGCCAGCGCAAAACCACCCATCATTTCCTTTTTCTGTATTTGTAATTCCTCCACACGGTATCTACATCAATCCCATCATCTATAGCAGCTTTTAGTAAATCTAATGCTTTCTTGCTGTAACTCTTAAAAATTGTGGATTTCCTTTGTAGAAGCTTGAAACAGTCTTTGTCGTCCTGAATTTTCAATTCATCAATCAGAGCACCGGTTTTTGGTGCAGTTATCTCAAGTTTTTTGGCAAGATCATTTCTGCTTAGATTGTATTTATCCCAGATGTTGACCTCTTGTTTAATTACAGTCCCGATAATTGGCTCACCATCCTTGGCAACACAAACTGCAAAGTCGGCAGTTTTTTTGATACGAATGAAAAACGGAATACCATCACCTTGTGTATCAAGTTTGAGTTGAGCGACCTCTGGGAAAATAATGCTCCAGTCATCTCCATGTCGTCTTCTATTAATGGCCTTTCGAAGTTCCACTTCGGAAACCCGCTCAGAGTCGTTGCGAATAGCTGTAGCCATGGCTAGAATTGGCCGCAGTCTGGATGCAGCCTGAGTTCCTTTACGACTTCTCTCTTGTAGGAGTCCATCAATCTGGCTTAGTTCACTATCGATCAGAACATTTAAGTCTTTGAGTGGGCGTGAGGAGACTGGAAGTACTCGTTCTGGAATACAGTCGGCCAGTCGTGCCTTGACGACTTTGTTGAGCAAATCATCAAAAAGAGTAATTGACGCCTGTGCTTGAAGATATAGAATGTCCTCAGAAACTTCTTGGTAGTAATGAATGGCTATATCTCTTTGTGCTTTCAGGATAGACAAGGTAATTCGCTCATCTGCAGATACCACTTTGATTTAGTTCTGGGCTACCTCCAAACACTTGTTAAAGCCGTAGGAGTGATTATGTATGAACACGACCGGTTATGTCTTTAATAATCGCTTTTAGTAACATCTCAAAAGCGTGATGTAAGAGAATCAAAACGCTCTCAGAACGTCCTCGATCATGAGGTCGGTTGAATAACTCAATACCGAGCACCAAGGAGTTGATGGCTCTTTTCTTGAATTCAATGACATCTCTCTTAGCCTTTGGCATCGTTCATTCCTTACCCTCTTCTGAGTAGATACCAACTCGATGCGACAATTTCTTACCGCCACGATGTACATTGTGTAGAGTTTCAATCTCAGGTTGAAACTCTGTAGCCTCGCCGCTTTTTATTTCAATTACTGACATAGCGCTCCCCCTATTACTCCTAATAAACTTGTTAACCCAAGAATACGATTACTGTTGCAAATTATACCATAGTTAAGAAATATTTTACACAAGAAAAGCGCAAGTATTCAACTAAACTAATGTTCTACATTTTTTACTTTGAAATCATATCAAAGCCAAAAGTGTAAGCAGCGATGATTAAAACAAACAGAAACAAAAATATGTAAATCTGCCGCTTATTTATACGTCTGTACAATACCCTGAGACTGAGGCTGCTGTCCCATGAAGCTGCCCCTTTTTGCTTTAATAATTTATACTCTCTTGCCATCGTATAAAGAAAAACAAACGGAATTCCCATAGCAAACCCATAAGCATACACACGGAATTCACGGCTTAGCGCCTCAGTGAATGTCAAACTCTTACCCTCTGAGTTTAATACTCTTATCCCAAGCAGGTACTTGCCGCCGGTTGAACCGGTTGATGCCAAAATAAAAGACTCCATCAGTGTTATTATCAGCATGGTGAAAAAAAACTGGATGACATAACCATCAAGGAATGTGTTTTTTATCATAGCACCCGCTATAAACCCACAGGGCATACTTAAACTATACAGATCAAACAGCCGTGCCAGAAGTCTTGCCCACTGAGGCTCTAACACATACATGTCGGCACGGTTTATGGGGCGGGTGGCAGCTTTGGGTTTGCTTTTACTGGTTGTCTTACTCTGAGATTGTGTTTTGGCTTGCGTATCTTTTACTGATTCCTTCTTATCAGAGGTTTTCGTATCTTCTGCTCTGACTTTATCTGAGTCCTGCTCAGATACGATCTCATTTTTAATGTCGTAGTCTTTTAGGTTGCGATACGCCTCGTTAATTTCACTTAACTTATCGCCTGCTTTTTTCTGAAGTTTAGGGTCATGCGCAAACCTGTCCGGATGCCAGACTTTTACAAGATCCTTGTAGGCCTCCTTTATCTCCTCAGGGCTTGCTTTGGAGTTAAGTCCAAGCACTTCTAACGATTTATCAATGTTATTACTATCGCGGGTAACCATAAGCAAAGCTAATTTTTAGAAACTATTTTATAGCCATCTATTTTTGCACGTACTACGGCTAGTTGTCAAGATGCGTGTTTTCTTAACAAGTAAAATGATATAATAAAAAGCAGGCCACCTGAGGTCGGAAAGCACATAAGGAAACTCTCAAATGTACAACTTATACGACAACCATCCGGATATTGTGTTTTACACAGTGACAATTCTCCTGTCCGTTGTAATTGTGACAATTACAATAGCCGCAGTTGTGGATTACATAAAAACTAACTATCTGACAATACAGAGATCTCCCAAAAGCCTGCTGTCAAAGATATCAAGGCTCATTGTTAAGAATAGTGACAATTAGTTCCTTGTTTTTTTTATACAATCAATGATACACTAATAGGGTTGGAGGGCGGAAGCTAAGTGCACATAGCAGGGGGATTTTACAACTGATGGGAATTGATATTAAGGGGATAACGATTCCAGCGCTTTTACTCAATTTGGATACAGCCCTCACAGCAGATGAAAACATTGATGAGATTGAACTGAGACTGAATACGCCATTTTTCAATAACTCCAAGATTTTGATCAATACCAATGGACTTGTACTGGAAACTAACCATATAAACAAAATCCTTAAGATATTTGAACAGCATAATGCCATAC
>JADFYB010000229.1:3437-4153 GCA_015233245.1 Nitrospirota bacterium
TGAATACGATGGTGATGTCCTGATTTTTGGCACTGTTAACGCTAACGCATACATCGTTGCCACTGGCAATATAATCGTGCTGGGCACGATGAAAGGAGTAGCTCACGCTGGCGCCTCAGGCGATGAAACGGCAATGGTGGTGTCTCTTAACTTAAAACCTCAACAGTTAAGAATCGCTAATCATATAGCTAAGTCCCCTGACAACATTGATGAGCTTCCGGATATTCCGGAAAAAGCTTACATAACTGATAACGCTATAAACATAGAAAAAGTATAGGAGTCTTATAATGTCAAGAATAATAGTCGTAACATCGGGGAAAGGCGGTGTCGGGAAAACCACTGTAACCGCAAACCTGGGAACAGCACTGGCAATGCTCGGAAAGCGAGTGTTAACTTTGGATGCCGATATTGGCCTTAGAAACCTTGATATGATTCTGGGGCTGGAAAAAAGAATAGTTTATGATATTGTAGATATTGTTAACGGCACGGTTAAAGCAGAAAAAGCATTCGTTAAAGATAAAAGAGGATACCCGCTGTGTCTGCTTCCGGCTTCACAAACAAAAAACAAAGAAGCAGTTAAACCGGAACAACTCATGGAAATCATAAACACGGTAAGGGATAACTTTGACTACATATTCATTGATTCCCCGGCTGGGATAGAGGGCGGGTTTATAACTGCGGCAACTCCGGCTGAGGAGGCCATAGTGGTGGTAAAC
>JADFYB010000230.1 GCA_015233245.1 Nitrospirota bacterium
GCCTCAGTGGTTACACTTTCTGTTCCATTTACTAAAATAGCTATTGAAAACTACAGTTATATGGCTCCTGTAAAAGCTGCTTTAGAATCGTCAGTGGTATATCTTGCACAGTCGTTCAGTCAATTTTCACAGGTTAGATTTAATGTTGTTTCATCAAACGTCATACGAACATCTTCAGCCGCAGGAATTCCAGACTTTATAAAACTATCTCTTTATACAGATGCTTTAACATTTAGAAAAGCAGCAATTGAAACAAAAGAAATAGCCAACGTGATAGCGTTTTTATTAAGCGGCAGCTCAAGCGCTATCAATGGGCAATCAGTCATTGCCGATGCAGGTATGATTGTAAATCCATTCGACAGAGAGGTTGTAGAGATGTTTTATAAGAAGAAGATTGGGTTAAATGCGTAGTAGTTAAATGGAAATATATTAGTGAGAATAAATAAAAGGAAAAAAAATAATGACTGACAAGTTTAGTAATATCTCAACATTGGTTGATTTACTCCGGTTTAGAGTAAATAAGCATCCGGATAGGGTTGCTTATACTTTCTTACCTGATGGTGAGGGAAACGGCATATCTTTGACTTATGCTGAGCTTGATAAGAAAGCCCGTTCAATTGCCGTTGAACTTCAAAGGTCATACCATAGAGGATCAAGAGCGATTTTAGCATACCCATCCGGCCTGGATTTTATCTGTGCGTTTTTTGGCTGTGTTTATGCCGGCATTATTGCTGTCCCTGCTTATCCCCCAAAAAGGAATCAAAAACTTGACAGGTTTAAATCCATAATAGATGATTCCAAACCATCCGTTATTCTTAGCAAATCCAATATCGTAAATAAAATAAAACCAATGTATAAAGAGGATCTGTCACTAAAAGATTTACCATGGGTCTCAACAGAAACCATTAGCGAGGATAACGCAAAAGACTATTGGGAAAATTTGGTTAATGCAGACGATATAGTTTTTCTCCAATACACTTCCGGATCGACAGCTAAACCTAAAGGAGTAATGATAACCCACGAAAACATTATTTATAATGAACTAATGCTCCAATCTGCAATTAACTTATCAGAAGATTCCATTGCCGTTGGGTGGAGTCCTCTGTTTCATGATATGGGATTGATAGGTCAGGTACTTTCCCCTATTTATATGGGGATGCGTCTTTATTTTATGGCCCCAATCTCTTTTCTACAGAAACCAATATGTTGGATTAAAGCTGTATCCGATTATAAAGCTACTGTAACTCTTGCACCAAACTTCGCATATGAACTATGTGCACGTCAAATAACGGATGAACAAAAACAAGGACTTAATTTATCGCACTTGAAGATTGCCCTATCCGGCTCTGAACCGGTTAACAGCAGCACAATGGATCGTTTTTACGAGGCATTCTCACCGTATGGACTTAAAAGAGAAACGCTATATCCGGCTTATGGACTTGCCGAGGTTACGCTGTTTGCAACCGGCGGAGAGCGTGGGGACTTACAGGTGTATAAATCTTTACTTACAAATGAACTTGAACGTAATCGTGTGGTTTTAACAGGTAATGAAGGTAATAACGGGAAAGGAACAAAGATATTAGTTGGAAATGGCAAGCCATGGCTTGACGAAAAGATTGTTATAGCCGACCCTGAGACCAACGCTACAAAACCTGTCGGAGAGATTGGTGAGATATTGATATCTGGCAAAAATGTGGCAAAAGGGTATTGGAATAATCCTGAGGCGACTAAACAAACCTTTCAGGCATATTTATCCGATACCGGAGACGGTCCTTTTTTAAGGACAGGTGATTCCGGGTTTATATTTAATGGCAGTCTGTTTGTTACTGGTCGTATCAAGGATATGATAATAATCCGTGGACAGAACTATTATCCTCAGGATATAGAGTGGACAGTAGATGAGATTTCTTTTGATGTAAATGGGACAAGACCAATAAGAGTGGGTGCTTGTGGTGCTTTTTCTACAGAAGTAAACGGAGAAGAGAAGCTTATTGTCGCCATAGAGGTAAATAGTGGATATTTAACTGGCTTGAGAGATATTTTAAAAGACAGAGAATCTATAGCTGGAAATGCCTGCAGCGTACATCAAAAGACATCAAACAAAACATCCCAATCACATGGAGATGCCGATGTTCTTCCACCTGAGGTTATTGCTGATGCGATAGGTACGGCGGTAGCAGAAGAGCATGAACTATATGTCTATTACGATAGGTAGCAGCGTCCCTATAGTATTCCAATGACATCAAGCGGTAAGATTCAACGTCATCGGTTGCGTCATGGTTATGAAACAGGGGAGATAGAAAAGTTGTGGGCGTTAAAAGATACAGAACCTGTAAGGGATGAATCAGTTGAAGATCAGTGTGAAAAACTCGATGGCTGTGATAAGGATATTTGTAAATTAGACAGATGGCTTGTAAGTAAAATATCGTTACATCTGAAGATCCCCTCAAAAGAAATGGACAACAAACGGGACTTATTCACATACGGCATTGATTCCCTTATGGTTGTGCAGATAATGGCTGATTTGCAATCAGCGTTGGGGCATTCGCTTGAAGAAAGGCTATTCTATGAATACCCGACTATAGAGAAGTTAGCAGCCTATATTGCTTGTGAAGCGCCTGTTATAAGTGAAACTCCGTTGAAATTGCCTTCTGATAGGATTACACCTGTTTCGGATGATGTTTTGGAAATATCTGCCAAAGAAACGGTTGTGTTGGATGAAATAGATGAACAATATTACCGGTTCGATAAGTTTCCGAAATATATAGAATGGAGTAACAGATTAGCCCTGTGGGAATCGTTAGGAATTAGAAATCCGTACTTTCAGGTCAATAACGGTATGGCCGGAAGCACTATGAACATAAACGGCAGTGACTTGATAAACTTTGCAACTTTCAACTATCTGGGGCTGTCTTGTGACAGTTCGGTATGTAATGCCTCTATAGACGCTATCAAAACATATGGCACATCAGTTTCAGCTACTAATCCAATAACAGGATTAACCCCGCTTCACAAGAAACTGGAGAGGGTATTGGCTGAATTCCTTAACTGTGAAGACAGCCTGGTGTTGCCAAGCGGGTTTGGTACAAACGAAACCATAGTTGGAACGCTGGTCGGCTCCGGTGATCTAATCGTACATGATCTTTATATGCACATGAGCGCTGTTCAGGGAAGTCTTTTGTCGGGTGCAAGAAAAATAACTTTCCCGCATAATGATTGGGAGGCTCTCGATGCTATTTTAAAGAAAGAGAGAGCCATGTATAAGAAAGTTCTTATTCTTATAGAAGGAACTTACAGCATGGACGGGGATATTCCGAATCTTCCCAAAATTATTGAAATAAAGAAACGCCACAAGGCATTACTTATGATAGATGAGGCTCATTCGATAGGTGTCTTGGGGAAAAATGGCGGTGGAGTTGGAGAGCATTATAACGTTAACCGCTCAGATGTGGATGTGTGGATGGGGACGTTAAGTAAGGCTATTGGGAGTTGTGGGGGATACATTGCCGGTTCGAAGGAACTGATTAAATATCTCAGATTGACAACACCTGGATATATTTTTGGAACCAGCATAACACCGGCAAATACGGCTGCTGCAATAGCCTCACTTGAAACGATAAAAAAAGAGCCTTATCGGGTAGCCCGTCTGCATTATCTGTCAAGCCTCTTTCTAACACTCGCAAAGGAAAAAGGACTTAACACCGGAACCAGTAATGGTACAGCCATAATACCCGTCATTATCGGTGACTCAATAAAAACACTCAAGCTTGCCAATGCCATATTTGACAGAGGAATTCTTGCAATGCCGATACTTTTTCCTGCTGTTAGCGAGGATGCAACAAGAGTAAGATTTTTCGTTATGGCAAATCACACGGAGGAGCAGATTCATTATGCTGTAAATACTGCACATGAGGAATTTTTAAAATTGAAATAAACTACCATGGCATTGGAGGTTTAAACGCTTGCTATCTCACATATTGTGGACTTAAGCCCCAGTACAACTCCATAAAGAATACAAATCGCATCTGTCGGCACTATTGTAAGCTTTATATATTCTTTCCTAAAAACTCTTTCAATTCATCCACTGAACCGGCTTTCTTGATATAATTCTTAAATTCTTCCAGTTTATCTATAGTATTCATAGCTTT
>JADFYB010000042.1 GCA_015233245.1 Nitrospirota bacterium
CGAAAAAAACTATGACACCATGGAAATCAACTACCGGGTGCAAAAATACACGGCAAAATCATCAAGAAATTCCTCAACTGGTGACGATACAAACCACTGCGCTGTTCCTTCAGAAAAGCTAATTATGTGCTCTCTTACCTTGTAAGACTCAAAGATTAGTTTTGAAAATGTGAATAGTTTAAAACCCTGGCACTTATCCACTTTAGTAACTACCGTACCGTCATAGTTTTTTCCATAGAAATTAATCATAAAATCACTAAACCACGATCTCATCTTATGGTTATAGTCTATAGACATAACTCCGGCAGGATGACTAAAAATAAATCTTAACCTCATAAGCTACCCCTTTATAAAAATATTATACGGCTCCTCACAAATAATATTGCAAGTTTAATGCCAAACAGTTTCATATTTTAAATACCTGTTTTTTATAGATAATACATTTCGCATGCCTGCATATTATGGTTTATTATACCTATAAGTGTGGCGATTTGTACATAGCAGTGTGGCTAAACTTCATAGCTATATGGTTAATCAACCATACTTTTGTTTCAACTTTTTAGAACTACCCCATCACAACATTTAGTCTTGATGTGGTAAAATATGCGTTAACCTGATATATGGACTTTTTAAACGAACTCAGAGAGCTATTATCCACAGGTTGCGGTGGGATTGAAATAGTTAAGCGCCACAGCAAATTTATGGATATATTTGTCAAAGAATCGGCGCCCGCCGGTATCTTTGAGCAGCCTGTAGCGGTTTTTGCAATTGGTGGCTACGGCAGAGCTGAACTTGCCCCGTATTCCGATGTGGATTTAATGTTTCTCATTAAAGACAGAGCAGACAAAGCTCAGATAGCTCTTGTTGAAGAGTTTTACTATAAACTCCTTGATAACCACGTAAATATCAGTCACTCGGTCAGAACTGTCAAGGAATGTATTGAGGAATCAAGACTCGATCTCAGAACCCGCACATCTCTGCTTGACGGCAGGTTTTTAACTGGAAACGAATCGTTTTCAAAGTTGTTTTTTGAAAAAATACACGTGGAGGCTCTAAGCAGAGGAAAACGCGCTTACTTTACCGACAGAGTCAACGAAATGCGCAGACGGCTTGAGAAATATGGCACATCTCCGTTTATGTTAGAGCCTAATGTCAAAGAGTCTCAGGGCGGCCTCAGAGACGTTCACGACGCTCTGTGGATAGCTAAGACTATTCTTGATTTACACTGCCTCGATGATTTAAAAAAAATCATGGATGACTATGATTTCAAAATCCTTACGGCTGCTTACGATTTCATTTTAAGAGTCAGGATTGCTCTTCATCTGGTTAGCGGCAGGGAAAATGATGTGCTGTCTTTCCACCTGCAAAACGCTGTGGCGGCTCTTTTGGGCATCAGGCAGTCACAGCACTTTAGTGCCTCTGAAAGACTTATGAGACTTTACTACCTAAGGGCGGCAACCTTACGCACTGTCACGGCCAAAGTCCGCAACATTGCGGGCTCTGTATTTCTTAAATTGCCGTGGCGATTCTTTAAGTCAAAAATAAACGGCACTTTTTCAACCATTGGAAATAAAATGATGCTAAACCGCCAGGTTTCCTTAAAGAACGAACCTCAGTTAATACTCGAAAGTTATGCACAATACAGCCGTATAGGAAAAGAATTTACCGGTTTTCTTAACGAACTGATTAAAAAGCACCTCATTTATGTAAACAGTAAATTGAGAACCGATAAAATTTCCACAGGTTATTTCCTTGATATTCTTAAAGGGCAAAGAGTGTACGAAACCCTGAAACTGATGCACATACACGGTGTGTTAGGCCGCTTCATACCTGAGTTTGGCACTCTTAACTACCTTGTCGTGCACGAGCCCTACCATATCTACACCGTGGATGAGCACTCACTCTATGCTATAAAAAACCTTGAGGAGCTGCTTAATCCTAAAAACTCCCGTCAGCACCAAATCGGGGAGGTTTTTAAAACTTTTCCTGACAAACACCTCCTCTACCTGACCCTTCTGCTGCACGACATTGGAAAGTCAAAAGGATATGCCCACTCAGCCGAAGGTTACAAAAAAATCAAACCCATACTCGAACGTCTCGGCCTTAGAAAACAGGACAGGGAGACTGTGGAGTTTCTTGTCCGCTATCATATCTTAATGTCGAAGACTGCTTTCACCAAAGACATTGAAGACCCTGAAACTCTTGCGGTTTTTGCAGATATCGTTAAAAACCAATATCTCCTTACTGCAATTTTTCTCGTGACGTATGCCGATATATCTGCTGTAAACACCGAGTTTATGAATAACTGGAGGCTGGAGCTGCTTGTCAGACTCTATAAGGCTGCTCAGTGCCGCCTCAGAGACGAAAAGTGGGAAAACACCGGACTGCTTCAGGCTGTGGCCAGACTGTTGGCTCAACCTGTGTACAAGGATATATCAAAAGAGGAAATTGAGGAATTTATAAGGTCGGCACCGGAAAGATATCTTTTTTTAAGCACTGGTGAAAGGATTCTAAAAGATTTCTCGTTGGTTTTGGAGTTTTCCACATCTCCTGTAAAAGGCAATCCGGTTATCAGATTTGAACAAATGGCTGATACAACCACCTGGCTGACTATTGTGGCTTTTGACAGAGCCGGACTGCTTGCCTCAATAGTCGGGGCACTTTCCAGCCGGAGACTTAACATCCTTTCGTTAAGAACTTTTACCATGCAGTTTAAACCGCTTACAGAAGGTGATCTTGTTATAGACAAGTTTCAACTTTCAAATTACTCAGAGCTTTGGTGGGAGGGAATGGATGAAGCCCTCACTGAGGAGTTGACAGAGTACATAACAGGAAAAAAACTACCTGAGCTTAAACACTATCCACATAAAAACATCAGATTTTCGCCCTTTGTTGATGTTGACAATGAAACATCATCAGGAGTTACTGTTTTTGAGATAATGTCCTCTGACAGAATAGGGCTTCTTTACGAAATAACATGGTTGTTTTCAAACTGGGGAGTCAATATAATCTCAGCGCTGGTAAGCACGGAGTGGGAGATAGCTCACGACACTTTTTATGTATCAAAGGACGGACAAAGCCTTACGTCAGAGCAAATCATGGCTCTGACGGCAGAACTCTGGAGTACGCTTTCTTAACAAATGGAAGAGAATATTAAGATAAGGATTGAATCGTACAAGCGGCTTGTCATATGTTTACTTGCCTTCTTCACTTTGATTTTACTTACCCACCTGGCAGGCAGCGCATACCTGAAAGACAAATTAGTACTGGAGATAAAAAAAACACTGGGGCCTGATGTGGAGGTTAAAGACATGTACATTAAAGTGTTTCCTCCCCATATAGGTGTAGAAGAGTTAACAGTAAGGGATGTATCGGGAAAAACTGTACTTCACATTTCAAATGCCGTTTTCCACATACGGTTAATTCCTCTCCTTAGTAAAAAGGTAGTCATACAGCGGGCATTTTTAGACAACCCCTCGGCGGATTTAGACTCAGATTACGTCAAAACCATAGCTAAACGCCTGAAGAAGGGCGGTGGCGGCATGACTCTGGACATAGTATCATTTATGCTGAAAGACATCATAGTAAACGTTTCAGATAAAGACCACAACGCTAAATTATCCCTGAAAGAAATCAGAGGGCATCTTGATACGAAGCGCACCGAGTTTAGCCTAAAAGACATAAATCTAAACTACAGCGGTTTTAAAGGTGTTTTAGCTGCTGTTCCGTTTATCAATAGTATTACTATTAGTGGCAAACCTCATGACGGAGGCTTTGAACTCAGTGAGTTCAGGTTAGAGAATCAAGGGGTTGATGTGAAACTTACCGGAGTCATTGACAGCAAAAAAAATGTACGCCTGAGAACTAACTCTTCTTTAAAGTTGAATTACATAAAAAACCTCTTTGGTTTGAAAAATCCAGGCGACGGACATCTTAAACTAACCGGCAGCATGGATTACGTTGATAAAGCAGTGTCGCTCAATTTGGATGTTGACGGGCATTTGTGGATTGAAACATTTTTAGAGTTAATCCAGCAACGAGAACCGATTACGGGTGAAACCGTTTTTAAGGGCAATATTCAGGGACCGTTAAAGACACTGACCGCTCACGGAACTGCTTCTATGCAACATGGCGGACAGTTTTACGGCATAGATGTTGATAATTTAACCTCAAGCATTGCTTACGAAAACTACAAACTTAAATTCTATGAAGCCTCCGGGAATCTCTACAATGGCACTGCCACACGTGCCGAGGTGGTGCTCAACATGCCGGTAGTTAATTACTTCACACTGGATGTCGAGGCTAAAGACGTTGACAGCAGCCCAATATTTAAACTGATTCACTGGGACCCTGGGCTTTCACCCGGTAAGACAACCGGTAAAGTTCACCACGCAGGCAGGTACTTTAGCCCCGATGCCACCTTCAGATATGTGCGGCAAGCTCCGGCTAAGGGGGAGCCTGACAATAAAGACGTAATCAAACGGGTTGATGAGGTTACAGGAAATGTTAAAGTAGCAGATGAAAACGTGACAATTACCAATGTA
This sequence comes from Nitrospirota bacterium, assembly GCA_015233245.1. Taxonomy (GTDB): domain Bacteria; phylum Nitrospirota; class Thermodesulfovibrionia; order Thermodesulfovibrionales; family Magnetobacteriaceae; genus Magnetomonas. The sequence goes on from JADFYB010000042.1 coordinate 4,545, forward strand.
AGAGTAAAAACAAAACTCAGTACCGGTACAATAAACGGCACTTACAATATGAAAGACAAAACGATAAACTTAGCACTTGCGACATCAACAAAAGATGCAGCGGATTTTACCAGACCCTTCAGTGAAGACTTACGGGGGATGGGGACATTTACCGGAGTGGTCACAGGCATTGGCAGTGACCCGAATGTTTCAGGCACAATTACTCTGTCCTCCGGTTCAATTTTCGGATATGCCTTCAACTACATGAACACTAAAGCCGATTATAATATGAAAAAACTGCTTCTGGCAGAGGGCACATCCACAACGTATGGAGGCAAGTGTCAGTTTGGCGGCATAACTGAGTTTAAAGACCCCGCCTACCTGTTTGATCTAAGTAAACCAAAGCTTAACATGGCATTTGCGTTTAGTAACATTGACCTTGACAATTTAACTAAAAAATACCTTGAAATTGATAACTTAGGTGGAAACCTCAAAGGTGAATTTGATGTAAAAGGTGAAGCGGATAATCTAAAATACACAGGAGCTGCAAGTGTTTCAAGTCTGTCCTATAAAGGCATATCGGCAGGAGCGGCACAAACAAAATTTGCATACAATAACGGCAGAATAACTCTCAGAGGGTTCTCTGTAAAAAAGGGCGGCTCTGAACTTTCCTTAGACGGCTCAATTGCTAAAAGAGGACAAAACTGGATGGATAAAAGAAACTTCATCTATGACATTGCCTCGTCAAAATGCCGCGTAAACGCAAAAGATATTCCGTTTTCCGAAAAACTTGGAGATACCTACTCGGAGTGTTCCCTTAAAATGACAGGCACAGTGCAAAACCCGGACCTGACCTTTGAGGGCGCTGTAAAAAGCACAGAGTATCCGGCATTAAAAGGCAAAATATCAGTTTTGGCTAAAAAACATGAGGCGTTTTTAACCGGAAATCTTTTTGACAATAAACTTGGACTTACCGGGCATGTAAACATGACCGGCAATAACCAGTGGTCTTTGCACAGTCAGTTTAAGCATGGGAACTACGAATGGATTGTCTCAAAACTTGCTAAGACCACAATGCCTCATGATTTAAAACTTGTCCTTACCGGTGAGACCTCATTAAACGGCAACAATAAAACCGTATCTGGACACGTCGTACTCTCTGAGCTTAACCTCTCCGGATACCGCTACAACGTATCAAACAACGGCAACATTGATTTTTCCCTAAATGATAACAAACTTACCATCAACTCCTGCAGATTAAATGCAGGCGGAAGCGGATTTAAGATAACCGGTGACATCGAAGCAGGGAAACGCTACAATCTTGCAATAACCGGCCAACCGGAACTTAATCTGCTAAAGAGTGAATCTGAAAAAATAAGCTGGCTAAACGGCAAAGCTGATATTGCCCTCTCTGTAACCGGTGAGTGGACAAAACCACAGATATCCGGAGGGTTTAACATATCAAACGGCTCACTTGGAATTAAGGGGTTACGGTACTTTTTAAGTAATATAGAAAGTGATATATATTTTGAAAGCAACAGGATTGTTGTAAAGAAACTCTCAACAAAAATAGGTGGCGGAGCAATAACAGCAAGCGGTGTAGGTTACATGGAGGGTTTTGACCTGAAAAAATTCTATATTGACGGAATTGCAGATAACGTTCCTGCGAATATGGGAGAGGGTTTTACCATGAAATTTGGCGGCCTGTTTCTCTATAGCGGCAACCTGAAAAAACAAACTCTCTCAGGCGATCTTAATGTCTCCGCCGCCAGATACACTAAGAGTCTCTACTGGCAGGACCTTATCTTTGAAAAAACCTCATCCGCTTCTCAGGTTAATCCATTTCTGAAAAATCTCGAATTTAATGTAAACGTAACGGGTGACAAAAACATCGTGATTGACAATAATGTTGCCGAATCTAATGTCAAATTAGACCTTCAGTTAAAAGGAGACGTAACAAAACCTGTTATTTACGGCAGAATGTCAGCAACAGGCGGAAAACTGTTTTTCAAAAACAATGAATTCAGACTGCAGACAGCAAACATTGACTTTGCGGGCACACCGGACATAAATCCATACATAAACATAGTGTCTGAGAGCTCTGTTAAAAACTATAACGTAACACTCTTGATGAGCGGGCAGCTTAAGCGCTTTGATCTTTCCCTGTCCTCAACACCGCCTCTGAAAGAGTCGGCAATTTTAGCTCTTTTTACCGGTTCTGACGGCTCAAAAGGAGCAACATCCATCCTGGCTGCTAAATATCAGGGGCTTATTGAGGAAAGAATAAAAAACATCACCGGTTTAAACCGCGTTGACGTTGTCCCTTACGAAGATAAAATCTCGTTAACCCCGCAGATTACCGTATCAAAGAAACTATTTGACGATAATTTAAATGTAACCCTGACGTCCGGAGTTACAAAAGGTGAAATAATTAAGGTAGAATACAAACTTAAAAAGGGCGTTTCACTTGTCGGAGAAAGAAACGAGCACGGAAATGTGGGCGGGGACGTTAAATTCAGATTTGAGTTTAAATGAAAAATGAGAATCGCTTGCAAAAAAATACCACCACTTGATATTATTAATAAACAGGAGGGCAAAAAATGAGACAGGTAATAATTTATCCCGGAGAGGATGGATATTGGGTCGCAGAGTGCCCATCTCTGCCTGGTTGTATAAGCCAGGGGATTACAAAAAATGAAGCGCTAAACAATATCAAAGAAGCCATAGTCCTGTATACTGAAACATTAACCGAGGATGGGCATTCAGTACCTGAGGATAAACTGGAATTAGTAACAGTATGAAATTGCCTGTTGTTTCAGGCCGTGAATGCGTTCAAGCTCTTATAAAATCAGGGTTTATATTTAAAAGACAGCATAGCAGCCATATAATACTTGTAAGAGAAAAACCTTATTCGCTAATCGTAGTGCCTGACCATACCACATTAGACAGAGGAACATTAAGAGCCATTATAAGACAAACTGGAATTGCCGTCAATGAGTTTTTGGAATTGCTGTAAACCAAGTAATCTTCTCTGTTGGAGCAGTCTAAAAGACTGCTCCAACGCGAGACATCTTCCGCGGCAGAATTATCAAATATTCAAATTATCAAATAACCAACATCGTCATCGGGAACGCACCGCAAACGCTCGTTCGTCGCCGGAGCCGTAGATGTGGCAGTCCTCACCGCCGCCAACGAAGTTGAAGTCCCACGCATCAGACGGGCCGTTAAGCTCGCCTGACCATACCCAAGCGTTAAGCCTCATGCCACCATCATAAAGACCTTTTAGTTCAGCTCTGGTAGGCAAACGCCAGCCGCCTCCGCCAATTGAGAGGCTCTTCACCCATGAATTTGCCTCGTTCCAATTTGTATTCTTATCAGGGCCATAGTACCACTGAAGTCCTGTACCAGTGGCTGTAATTATCCCATCGTTATCAACTTTAAAGAGTACCTTCAGTGGTTCTTTTAAGAGTGTTTTCCCCTTACGCGCGGCTTGTACAGCCATCGTCGTATCGGTTTTCCAGTCTTTATGCCAGAGTGACAGTGTGTAATCCGAAGAACTGTATAAATTTTTAAAAGTGAATTTGCCGTCTGACCCCGTGGTTGACTCAAATTGCTCATAGCCTTTAATGAGCTGGGGCTGGTTTTGTTTGGCTATTACCTTCACCCCTGCGATAGGTTGATTTTTTCCATCTACTACCTTGCCATCAAGCCCTGACGTCATATTGCATCCAAATGTTAATAATATAGACAAGGAAAGAATTAGCACAACAACTGTTCTGAATATCTTCATGTCTTCCTCCATCTTGAGCGCGCACTCGTTTAGGATTGAAAACCCTCGAAATATTTAACTAAAAAATAGGGTTTTTGTCAAGATATTTGTCTCTGTGTATTTTAACCTGTGCATTATAACCTTGACGCTCTTTATCTTCACTCTGTACAATAAAAGCTCAAATAAAATGAAAAGACCTTGGCTTTTACATACTCTCATCCACACAAAGTGGAAAAGAGCCGGAATAATTACCTTACTTATTTCTAACGTATTCCTCATTATACTGATAAATCCACACAGTGCGCTCTCTCTGGTAAATAAACCCTTTACTGTAACCAAAGTAGTCCTATCCGGCCTAAACAGCCTTGATGAAACTGAATTTCTCCATATACTTAACATACATGAGGGAGACACCGCAGATGAAAATAAAATCAGAGAGGGGATAAAAGCTCTTTTTAAAAAGGGTCTCTTTGATGATCTGAAAATCTATGGCAACCCAAGCACAGGTGTTCTGACTATAGCAGTTGAGGAAAGGCCAATAATAAACAATGTGGAGATAGCAGTCAGTGGCAATCTGAGTAAGAAAGTAATCAAAGAGGGTTTTGTTCTTAAAGAGGGTATGCAGTACAATGAGGGCACTCTGAGAGCGGCTGTCAAAAAGCTTACCGATGTGATAATTGAAAAGGGATTTCCAGGGGCTTTCGTAGAAGCCATTCCTCCCGCTTATGATAAAAAACACGGAAAAGTTAAAATCCTCCTTAACGTAAAAACAGGAGAGCCGTTAAAGATAAAAAAAATTATTATAAATGATGGGCAATCACAGTTTACCGATCTCTTGAACATTAATGAGGGTGACATCTATGACAAACAAGCTGTTGAGAGCAAACTCCAGGAACTCAAAAAGAAACTGGCAAAACAGGGGTATTACAACCCTGTTGTAAAGCTTTTTTCGTTTAACCCTGCCGATGGCACGCTTGTAATAGAGATACACTCCGGCAAAAAGCTCCTTGTCACGTTTAAGGGTAATGAGTTTTTTTCAACAAAGAAGTTAAGCAAGGAAATGCCGTTTCTTGAATATGGAGGGGCTGGAACAGATATTGCCGAGGAGGCTAAACAGTCCATTGTCACGTTATACCACCAAAAAGGTTATACCGACGTGAGCGTTTCCTATGAGGTAGTGCAACATAGCGAAGAGGTGGAAATTGCATACACCATTTCAGAGGGTAAAAAGCACAAAGTTGACAGGATTATATTTACTGGCATAACTCAGGACGTTAAAAAGTTAAAGTCTGTGCTCTACACTAAGGAGGGGGAGGCTTTTAATCCTGATGTCACAGAGGATGATAAGACGGCTCTTTTAGATTACTACAGGGGGGTTGGCTTTTTTTCTGTAAAGGTGACAGAGATATTCCCAATTACAGATACAGACAAGGGAGCGGTAACACTACAGATTCACATTGAGGAGGGACAGAGGCTTATTATTGACCAGATTAAAGTCACAGGTGAAGAGTCTCTCAAAGAAGCCGACCTTTTGGCGCTTATAAAAATACCCGAAAAAACTCCCTATTCCGAACAAGATGTCTTTGATGCAAGGCAAGTACTGCTTTCGTACTTAAAACAACACGGCTACGCAAACGGAGACGTAAAGGTCAGCTACGAGACAGACTCATCTGCCCAGACAACCCTGATTTTCCATATAACCGAGGGAAATAAATACTACTTTGGAAACACTCTTGTCAGGGGTAATGTAAAAGTGAAGTGGGAGCTGTTTCAAAGGATAATAAAGCACGTTAACGGTGAGCCGTTTGATGTTAGTAAGGTCAACAGAGAGATGTCAGATCTCTACAGGACGGGATTATTCACAAGTGTGGACGTTGAGTATGCTGACCATGAAGACGGGATAAGGGATGTAGTGTTTCATGTTGTGGAGGGCAATGCGGGAGTCGTAGAGTACGGGCTTGGCTATGGGGAATATGACGGACTGAGGGGGTTTGTGAATGTAAAATATATCAATCTTGATGGAATGAACAGGCAGTTATCGTTAAACACAAAGGTAAGCATGATTGAGCGTACAGTCTCGTTAAACTATTACGAACCGTGGTTTATGAAAGCAGCTTTGCCTTTTTCTGCGACAATATCATATGAGGGACGAAACGAAAAAAACTATGACACCATGGAAATCAACTACCGGGTGCAAAAATACACGGCAGCCATCGGCGTGGAAAAAGAGCTTTCTGAGTCGCTGAAGGGTAAGCTGTTCTACGAGTTTAACTGGGTAAAAACGTGGGATGTGCAGCCTGATGTGATATTGTCTCATGAGGATAGCGGAACACTGGCTATAAGCAGTATAGTGCCATCAGTGGTGTTTGACAACAGGGACAATCCGCTTGAACCTACGTCCGGTTTTACAGGGGGGATTAATCTAAAGTTGGCAAGCAAAGTGCTTTTTTCAGAAACAGACTTTATAAAGCTTTCCGGTTATGTCAATTACTACTTAGGGGTTACAAAGGGGCTGGTACTTGCCACATCTTTAAGGAGCGGCATTGGGCAGGGCTGGAGCGACACAGTGAATTTACCCATAATAGAGAGGTATTTTCTGGGAGGCGGCACAACAGTTCGCGGCTTCGGGCAGGACAACATGGGGCCAAAGGGAGCAAACGGGGATCCAACCGGCGGAAACGCCTTTTTGATGGGCAACCTTGAATTCAGAATCCGCATTACAGACTCACTTGGACTGGTGTTATTTAGTGACGCTGGTAACGTTTGGCCGCTCTTAAATCAGTATAGTTTGGACGATATAAATTATACAGCTGGAGGCGGTTTGAGATATAATACCCCTGTGGGGCCGCTCAGACTGGACTATGGGTACAAACTAAACCGCAAGGAAAATGAGTCGCCGGGCAGGTTTTACTTTAGTATTGGCCAGGCATTTTAACCGTGATGGGGTCTAAGGATATGTTGATTAAAAGAGTGTTTTTGGCTTATTTACTATCTGCAGTACTGTTAACCGGAGTGTCTTTTGCCGAGGATGTTTTGTTAGACTCGGTTGCTGCCTTTGTGAATGATACGGCGATAACGTATAGCGAATTTGAAAGGAAATACGAGGAGGCGGAAAGAGCCTCCGGTGCAGCAAATATTCCAATGTTAAGCAAAACAGACATCATTAACACAATGATTAACAAGGTTTTGCTTAAAAGTATGGCTATTGCCATGAAACTAACCGGTAATGATGATGACGAATTAATCGCTAAGTTTATAGAGATAAAGGTTCGTTCCTATGCAATAGTCAGGGAGGAGGATATAGAGCGTTTTTGCAAGGAAAACAACGTTAAAGCAGAAAACGATGAGGAAAGAAAAAAGATCGAGACATATCTTATCGAGGAGGATGTAAACAAACGGCTAAAAGCTCTGATCGAAGAACTCAGGTCTAAGTCTTATATAAAGATTTATGTCAAATAAAGGCATGAAGACGTTAACCGCCTTGATTCTAACCAACGAAATAAATCACAGTAACTACTACCCCTGTAACCACAACAATACGGCGCAATGTTGACGGCCTGATCCAGCCTGCCAACCGGCCACCCAACACCCCTCCTGCAAGCGCACATACAGCCATAACAATTGCGGCAGACCATACGACCTTTCCGGAAAACAGGAAAAAGATTGCAGCAGCAATATTAATGCTAAACGAGACCGCCTGCTTTAAGGCATTCAGGCGGGTAAACGACTCCTCCAGCACAAGTCCAAGTACCGCAAGAACGATAACACTAACTCCGGCTCCGAAATAGCCTCCATACACTGCAGCAGGAATGACCGGCAACATAACCCATGCGTCATGTATTGTAACTGCTCCGGTGTGGCCTGAACGGGATAATACCCAGGCACGCAATTTGTCCTGAAAAGCCAATAAAACCACGGCCATAAGAATCAAAAACGGCACAAGTTTTCTAAAGGCGTGTTCACCAGTTTTTAAAAGCAACACTCCACCAACAATACCGCCTATCAGGCTAACCGGAATTAGCAGCCCTAACCTCAATAACTGACCTCGCAGTTCCTTCATCTGTGCAAATGTCGCACCGAGGTAGCCAGGACAAAGAGCAAGCGTATTTGTTATGTTGGCAGCAACGGCAGGCACACCCACAGCGGTAAGCACAGGAAATGTGATAAGCGTTCCCCCGCCAGCAAGTGCATTGACAGCACCTCCTAATATTGCTGCCAATCCCACTAAAACTAAATCGACCGTACTCATATCTGTATCAAGATACTGTGGTTAGCTGTGATTTGTGGGATGTAATCTCAGCTTCTCTATTTAGAACTTTACGCCGGCTTCAAAAAAAGGCCCGCTAAATGACGTCTCACTGTCCACGTCACTGATGTTGACTTTCAAATATTCGTATCGATAGCCCACTCCTAAAAGAAGTGGCCTCACAGGGCTGTATCTGGCTGCTATACTCAAATCCACAAGGCTACCCGTTGAACCAGCAGTTATAGCGCGCACCTCTCCCTCAAATGAAAGCTGCTGAACCGGTTTCAGTTGCACGCCTGCATACAACATCGGCACGGGGATGGTCAGAGTTTTAGAAGCGTTCAGGACTCCTTGGCTTATCTCAGCTTTGTCGGCAGTAATTTTCACGTCTATTCCAAGATCTACGTTTAAAACGTTATTGGTAGCCACTTTTAAGTATGGAATCCCCCAATAAAGCGCAATATCGTATTGGTCTGTCTGCAGGTTAGAATTAAACGGTATTCCCCCTGTAAAAGTTTTGCCGCCATAGGAGAAGCTGACTGTCTTATAGCCATCTGCGGAAAATCTGACCGGAGTCATCATCAAATAGAAGTTGGGCACATAGGAGCCCGGTGTGGTAAGCTTGAACCTTCCAACCAACCGGGTCTTAGAATCATATTTTAAGTCGTTATTAACATCCAGTGACGTCCCCATGTATGACACGTGGCCGCCCGGATCCTCAATTATGACCCCAAGTGTAGCCTCGACCCCAAATCCAGTTAAATCATCCCCAAAAGCCGCAGACAAATGAATTGATACAAACATCAGAAGAACCGCCGTTAATAAAGCCATTGTTTTAACAGTTTTCAAAACCATATGCTTTCTCCTTAAAAGTAAGTTAGGCGGCCTGTCTGCCGCAATTTCACGAGTGAGTTTAACATCCATATGACTTTTTTGTAAACTAAAAACTACCACCGCCAGTCGTTAAAACAGCAGGATTCACTTGTTTATTACTTGTGTTTTCTCATTTTGCTTTCTTTGCAAGAAATTCCCTGCCTTTGCCCACATCCGTATTGACAGGAACATTTTTGGCACAGAGCGGGCAATCAGCCTCGTCCCATGAGTCAAGCGTCACATTGATAAGCGTAATTAGCTTTGGCGGATTTGCTACGTCGCCTGGCTTTATACCGCCACGGTTACAAAGAACTCCGAGACCGATTACCTCACCACCGAGATTGACAGTTGCCTCTATCACCTTCTTTACAGAGCCGCCTGTGGTCAGCACGTCCTCCAACACAAGGACTTTCCTTCCAGCAATGATTTTGTCGTAGCCTCGCTTAATAACAAAACCGCCGTCTTCGGTCTTCTCAGCATAGACAGCGAAGACTTCACGTCCTGTGATTTCCGTTAGATGATGTGCCGTCCACTGCGATAGGATGACCCCTCCAATAGCCGGAGCAATTACTACTTCTACGCCGTCGTTTGCAAAATTCTTTGCAAACAGTTTGCACAAATCCGATATTAGACTTGTGTGCGGATAAATAGCATCCTTGTTGACATAGGCACTGCCATGCCTTCCTGAGGTGTAAACAATATGGTTATTTTCAATCACTGCTCCGAGATTTCTAAGCAGCTGAAAATTTTCATCAGATACTGTCATTATTTCATCTTCCTATAAAACGGCTGAGATTTCCTCGGCAATTCGCTTAACTGCATCCACAGGTGAACCGACAAGCGTGGGCGGTTTAGTGATGGGGCGGCCAATGACCAGAGCTGTCGCTCCCGCCTTTATTGCCTCAGAGGGCGTCATAATTCTTTTCTGGTCTCCGGCAGATGCCCACTTTGGACGAACACCAGGGGTGATTGTCATCAGACCGTTAAGCTCTTTCTGCAATCCAAGAAGCTCCAGCTCCTGCGGTGAGCAAATAATGCCATCACAACCAGCCAGGCATGCGTCACGTGCCAACTGTAACACTTTTGACTTATACGGTGCACCAAAAATAAGGTGGGCATTGCTCTCCCCCAGTGAGGTAAGAACCGTTACTGCTAACGCAAGAGAGGTCCCTTTGTTGGCAACAGCAGACATCATAGCTTCAACACCTGCCGAGGCGTGTACTGTGAACATCCTGACGTTTAATCCGGCAACCGCTTTAGTTGCTGAGCCGATTGTATTGGGGATGTCGTTGAACTTGCCGTCATAGAAGACCTGGCCTCCCAGTGAATGGACAAACTCCACTACCTGCGGAGCACCAAGAGCAGTCAACAGCTCAAGGCCAACCTTGAAACACCCAACATACGGAGAAAGGCTTTCCACGAGGGTTTTAGCTTTGTCCAAACTATCAACATCCAGAGCTACGATAATCCTGTCCTTTACATCCACTACCACGACCTCCTTTTTTGAGCAGAAGTGTATCTATATTACCGCACATGGCTAGTTTCATTCAACTGTCGTAAATCTGTTTTGCCCGTTTTATTATACTCGCCACTCTCCATGGGCGGAGGATTATCACACTGCCGATTGCAATGGCGTCAGCTCCGTGCTGATGTAAAAAATTGACATCTGCCTCCTTAAGAATTCCACCACCACCAATAATTGGAATGGCAAGTCCGCTCCTTTTTGCTTCAGAAATCCAGCTGCCAACGACAGGCAACAGTGGATACCCTGAAAGCCCGCCACCACCTAAATGTTTAAGAGGGGATTCAAGCTTGCCGAAAATTCTCTGCCAGTCAATTTTTTCCGGCAGTTGACCCCAGGGAATCGTGTTAGACACCGTGATAGCATCGCACAATCCGGAACCAGTGATTCGCATAACCGCATCAAGAGGGGTCAAAGCATTGATTTTCAGAACAACTGGGATGCCGAGCGCAACAAAAGCCTCAAGTTGGTCTAAAGCATCATCAATAAGCTTTGACGTGTCGTGCGAAGTGTTTGGGCAGGAGATGTTTAGCTCAAGCCCAATTTTGGTGTGGAAATCAGGAAGCTCCCTTGTAAGAATCTGCGCAAATCTCTTTGCCTCTTCAACCCGTCCCTCTTTGGTAGCGCTTACCGCCATAAAAGAAATAAGAAATGGATTGTTTTTTTTTTGCCATAACCCTTGTGAAAGCAGATGCTCTGCGCCAGGACCACTTAGCCCAACTGAATTCAAAACCACCCCTTTTACAGGATAAACACGGATGCAGTCAGGAAACAGAGACTTAGGCTGAAAATTAGCATCTAAGTCCATATTTCCCTTTTGGTAGTCTATAGTTGTAGTTTTTGAAACGAATGTTACTCCGCTTAAGTTCAGACCAAACAGCATCTTGAAAAACTTGTGGAACCTCCAGCCATTGCCAAAGAAGTTCAAAGCTCCCGATGCCACAAAGACGTTTCCGAAGTTGATTCCTCGTAAAATCAAAGGCTTTTCTCCATTGTCGTATCTATTTTATCCTAAATGGCGGCTGGTCACGGTTTTTTGGGGGGAGTATAAAATAATACATCCCCTATAACCAAACACATTATAAATAGTCCCAACGGGAATCGAACCCGTGTCTTAGCCTTGAGAGGGCTATGTCCTGGACCGCTAGACGATGGGACCACATTTCTTAAGCACACTGGGGAGAGAGGACTCGAACCCCTACAGGCAGATCCAGAATCTGCTGTCCTGCCATTAGACGACTCCCCATCTGACATCTATCTAAGCTAACAGATTTTAACTTCTTTAGTCAAACACCAATCTGTAAATTATACTTTGACCACATGTGTACTGTAAATCGGATACTTGTTACAAAGCACCTCTACACGTCTGCGTTGAGTTTCCATATTACCGGCATCGGTGTGGTTTTTTAGTGTGCTATCTATTATATCGGCTACCTCCTCCATGTCAGAGTCCATAAGTCCTCTTGTTGTCATAGCCGGCGTGCCAAGACGAATGCCGCTTGTCACCGTAGCTGGTTTATCATCGTAGGGGATGGAGTTTTTATTTAATGTAATCCCTGCCAAATCAAGCACTTGCTCAGCCAATGCACCTGTTATGTTTTTATTTCTTAAATCAACCAGCATAAGGTGCGTGTCTGTGCCGTCAGAGATTATCTTGTAGCCTCTTTTCATCAGCTCAGAGGCGAGCCTTGAGGCGTTTTTTACCACGTTTCTCTGGTAGTCATTAAACTCTGCTGTCAACGCCTCCTTAAATGCAACAGCTTTAGCTGCTATCACGTGCATAAGAGGGCCGCCTTGTATGCCGGGAAAAATGATTTTATCTAGCGCTTTGGCATATTCCCCCTTACACATAACCATGCCACCCCTTGGGCCCCGTAATGTTTTATGCGTTGAGGTTGTTACAAAATCGGCATACTTTACCGGCGAGGGATGAACACCGGCTGCTATCAGCCCGGCTATGTGGGCAATGTCAGCCATAAGGAAGGCCCCTACCTCTTTAGCTATGGAGGAAAACTCTTCAAAATTTATTATTCGTGAGTAGGCGCTAGCCCCTGCCACTATCATCCTTGGTTTACACTCTTGAGCCAATCGCCTTACCTCTTCATAATCTATGTAACCGGTCTCTTTGTCAACGCCATAAAAGTTGGTCTTATATAACATACCCGAGAAACTTACAGACGCACCGTGTGTCAGATGCCCGCCGTGTCTTAAATCCATGCCAAGAATAGTATCACCTGGTTTTAAGACAGTAAAAAAAACACCCATATTGGCCGATGAACCGGAGTGCGCCTGTACATTAACATGCTCAGCGCCAAAGAGCTCCTTTGCACGCTCTATGGCAAGTGATTCAACAATATCCATGTACTGGCAGCCACCGTAGTATCGTTTATAGGGGTACCCCTCAGCATACTTATTTGTAAGAACTGACCCCTGTGCCTCCATCACGGCATAGCTTGCATAATTTTCCGATGCTATCATAAGAAGTTTGTCATTCTCTCTGGCAAACTCCCCGAAAATTGCATCATATACCTCAGGGTCAATACGCTTTATCGCCTCATAATCACAGTCAAACCTATTCATCTTTAACGCTGTCCTCTATGTTTTTTAGTTTTTGAAGTCTTCTCTGATGCCGTCCGCCCTCATACGGAGTGTCAAGCCAGACACGCAACATTTCCAACGCAAGCTCTTGTGCAGTTACCCTGGCTCCTAAAACCAACACATTGGAATCGTTATGTTCACGGCTCAAAATGGCTGTTTGCACATCATTACACAGAGCCGCCCTAATTCCGCTAAACTTGTTTGCAACTATAGACATTCCTATGCCGGTTCCACAGATCAATATCCCTCGCTGTGCCTTGCCGCTTGATACCATCTTTGCCGCCATCTGCCCAAAGTCAGGGTAATCAACAGAATCACAACTGTTTGTTCCAACATCTGCTACCTCAAGCCCTAAACGAGCTAATTCAGTCTTTATCGCTTCTTTCAATTGCAGACCGGCATGGTCACACCCTATCGCTATTTTCATGTAGTTTTCCACTTTGCCCTATACATGATTATCATATACAACTATAATTTTTTCTGTCAAGGATTCTATATTATTTTACTCTCCTTTACATAAAATGTTCCTTATAAATCCGTACAAAAAAAAATAACTCTCTGAGCAGTTACAATATTAAAACCATATCTGGTATAATAGGCTGTTTGTTAGAACACTATTGATGTTTTTGAATAAAAACGTTATGAAAGGATTGTACATTAAATGAAAGCACTCATATTAAGCGGCGGACAGGGAACGAGGCTGCGCCCCCTCACTCACACAATTGCCAAGCAGTTGGTGCCTGTTGCCGGAAAACCGATACTATGGTACGTGTTAAACCATATTGCTCAAGCAAAAATTAAAGAGGCAGGTGTTATCATCTCTCCTGAAACAGGGCAGCACGTCAAAGATTATATAATGGATGGCGCACAGTGGGGACTGAAACCCAGGTTCATAGTGCAGAAAAAACCTGAGGGACTTGCTCATGCCGTTCTAACGGCAAGGAATTTTCTCAAAAACGATGATTTTGTTATGTATCTGGGGGATAACCTCCTAAGTGAGGGTGTAAAAAGCGCAATAGATCGGTTTAAAAAGAAAAAATCTGAAGCACTAATATTTCTAAAACGCGTGGATGACCCTAAGCGTTTTGGAGTAGCCCGCCTTGACGCTGAGGGAAAGGTTGTGGAATTAATAGAAAAACCTGAAAATCCTCCATCTAATTTTGCTCTTGTTGGTGTTTATATCTTTACAAATAAAATATTTGACGCTATAGCAAGAATAAAACCCTCTAGGCGCGGTGAGTTGGAAATCACTGATGCTATTCAGGAATTAATAAACATGGGACATGCTGTGGATAGCCAGGTGCTGGATGGGTGGTGGCTGGATACAGGGAAAAAGGACGATCTCCTTGAGGCTAACACTATAGTGCTGGATGAGTATGTAAAGTGTGATATAGCAGGCGAGGTGGATAAATTAAGCCGCATTATAGGGCGGGTTACGATAGAGGCAGGCACTGTGGTCATAAACAGCCACATGCGTGGTCCAATTAAAATAGGTAAAAACGCAAGAATTGAAAATTCCTTTATCGGCCCTCACACTAGCATAGGAGACGGCGCAGCTATTAAGGACTCAGCCATAGAGCACTCGGTGATACTCAGTGATTCCGTAATTGAGGGCATAGAGCGCCTTGAGGACAGTCTTATAGGGCGCAATGCAAGGGTTTTTAAAAACATGCATCGTCATAAGGCACTGAGGCTTATGATTAGTGACGATACAGTGGTGGAGGTTTAACAGAATGTACAAAGAAGGTAATATCGAAGGGGTTACTATTAAAGAGTTACGTTTTTTTAATGATGCACGCGGATGGCTTGCCGAAATTTACAGAACAGATGAACTGCCGGAGGGTTTAACACCTGTCATGTCGTACATTTCAATGACTAAACCTGGTGTTGCCAGAGGTCCGCACGAACACGTTGAACAGACCGATATTTTTATATTTCTGACTAACTTTACACTTTATCTGTGGGATAGAAGAGAAAACTCCCCGACTTATAAAAACAGGATTGTACTCAGGGATTCAAAAAATAAAATAGTAACCGTGCCACCCGGAGTTGTGCATGCTTACAAAAACGCAGACAATGTGGACGGCATGGTCATAAATCTCCCAGACAGGTTGTATGCCGGCAAGGGTAAAAAGGAACCGGTAGATGAAATCCGGTGGGAGGACAGTGATGACAGCCCGTATAAACTTGATTAAGGGGGCCATAGAATGAAAATTCTTGTAACCGGAGGCTGCGGCTTTATAGGATCTAATTTTATCAGACATATGCTTACAAAATATCCTGATTATGAAATAGTAAACCTTGATGCAATGACTTATGCCGGAAATATAGACAATCTCAGGGATTTGGACACGAAACGGTTGCGCACCGTTACAGGTTCAATAGTCAATGCAGACATTGTCAACTCGATAACAAAAGAGGTTGATGCTGTTGTTAATTTTGCTGCCGAAAGCCACGTAGATCGCTCAATAGAAAACGCAAAGCCGTTTCTTGAAACTAATATTATTGGGCTTCAAACGCTTCTTGACGTAGCCATGAAAGCCTCAAACATCAAGCGCTTTGTACATCTGTCAACTGATGAGGTCTATGGCAGCCTTGAGACCGAGGACGGCAAGTTTACCGAGACCACCCCGCTTGACCCGCGTTCCCCATACTCGGCATCAAAGGCGGCTGGAGACTTACTCCTCAGAGCATATAACAAAACCTACGGCTATACTGCTATTATGGTAAGACCATCAAACAACTACGGCCCCAGACAGTTTCCGGAAAAACTGATCCCGCTTATGATCACTAACTTAATGGAGGGCGCCCCTGTGCCTGTTTATGGAGAAGGCGCAAATGTCAGAGACTGGCTGTTTGTCCTGGATAACTGCGAGGCAATTGATACCATACTTCATAAAGGAAAAGACGGTGAGGTATATAATGTTGGTGGCGATTGCGAACGGAAAAACATAGACATAGTAAAAGCCGCCCTAAGAGTAATGGGTAAGGACGAATCTCACATTAAATATGTAAAGGACAGACCCGGGCATGACTTCAGATATGCGCTGGATAACTCAAAGATAACACGAGAGCTTGGCTGGAAACCAACAGTGAAAATTGAAGATGGCATAATAAAAACCATCGAGTGGTACAGGGAAAACCAGTGGTGGTGGCAGCCGCTCAAGAGCCGTCTCACCGCAGAAAGCGGAGGATTTTGGAAATGAACATAATGGTTGTTGGCGCAGGCGGAATGCTTTCAAGCGATCTTGTGCCATATTTAAATGAAACTGGCCACACCTGTAAAGGATTTACTATAGATGAACTCGATATTACTAATATTAACACCATAAGGAACTCTGACATCGTAGTACGATATGGCGGGGAGGAAATTATAGTGCTTTTAGTAGATGTT
>JADFYB010000231.1 GCA_015233245.1 Nitrospirota bacterium
TAAGCTGTTTCAGTCGCTGGGAAAACTTACACAAGAAGACCCATCTTTTAAGATGTCATATAACGAGGAAACCGGACAGACTCTTATATCCGGTATGGGCGAGCTACATCTTGAGATAATCACAGACCGCCTGATCAGAGAGTTTAAGGTTGGCGCAAATGTTGGAAAACCACAGGTAGCATACAGAGAAGCCATAAAGGACAGTGCCGATGCCGAGGGTAAGTACATCAGGCAAACCGGGGGCAGGGGTCAGTATGGCCACGTAAAGATAAGGATAGAACCTCTTGAGAGAGGTAAAGGGTTTGAGTTTGAAAATAAGATAATCGGCGGATCAGTGCCGAGAGAATATATATCAGCAGTAGAGGCAGGCATGAGGGAGGCCATCAATGTTGGTGTTGTGGCCGGATATCCCCTTGTGGATGTAAAAGCCACTCTGTATGACGGATCCTACCATGAGGTGGACTCATCAGAGATGGCCTTCAAAATTGCAGGCTCAATGGCTTTAAAGGAGGCTGTTTCCAGGGCAAAACCTGTGCTTCTTGAGCCTATAATGAGTGTCGAGGTAGTGACCCCTGAGGATTACATGGGGGATGTCATAGGAGACCTCAATTCACGGCGAGGAAAGATACATCAGATAAATAAAAGAGGTAAGACTCAGGTCATTGAGGCTCATGTGCCTCTGTCAGAGATGTTTGGTTATGCAACTGATTTAAGGTCAAATAGTCAGGGTAGGGCAAGCTATACCATGCAGCTTGCGTTATACGAGGAGCTCCCTAAAAGTGTAGCTGAAGAGGTAATAAAAAAAATTAAGGGGCTTTAAATATTTTACTTGACAAATGGTAAAATCTCTGCTAAGATACCAACTTTCGTCAGTAATATAGTGAATTATTAAAAATATATTAAGATAAACTTCAGATTCGGCTGTCTGTGAAAAGACACGAAACTAAGGAAGTTTGAAAGGACAAAGCCGCACGTCAATGTTGGCACAATAGGGCACGTTGACCACGGTAAGACAACGCTGACGGCGACGATAACCAAGGTGTTGGCAATGAAGGGGCAGGCGAAGTTTACGGCCTACGATCAGATAGATAATGCACCGGAGGAAAAGGCAAGAGGAATCACGATAGCGACGGCGCACGTTGAGTATGAGACAGATAACCGGCACTATGCGCATGTGGACTGTCCTGGGCATGCTGACTATGTAAAGAACATGATAACGGGGGCTGCGCAGATGGATGGAGCAATCCTGGTGGTGAGTGCTGCTGATGGCCCTATGCCGCAGACAAGGGAGCACATCCTGTTGGCACGTCAGGTGGGAGTGCCCTGTATAGTGGTGTTTATGAATAAGACAGACATGGTGGATGACCCTGAGCTCCTTGAGCTTGTGGAGCTTGAGATACGAGAGCTGCTGAGTAAGTATGGGTTTCCTGGGGATGAGATACCGATAGTAAAGGGCAGTGCGTTAAAGGCAATAGAGAGCACGGCAACAGAGCCGTCAGCGCCCGAGTACAAGTGTATAGCGGAGCTGATGGATGCGGTGGATGCGTATGTGCCACAGCCACAGAGGCCGCTGGATAAGCCATTTTTGATGCCGATAGAGGATGTATTTTCGATAAGCGGCAGAGGGACGGTAGTTACAGGCAGAGTGGAGCGTGGCATAGTCAAAGTGGGTGAGGATGTAGAGATAGTGGGGATATCAGCCACAAGAAAGTCGGTAGTGACGGGAGTGGAGATGTTTAGAAAGCTTCTTGATGAGGGTCGAGCGGGAGATAACATAGGAGCGCTTTTAAGAGGAGTGGGTAAGGATGAGGTGGAAAGAGGCCAGGTGTTAGCGAAACCTGGCAGCATAACGCCGCACACTAAGTTTAAGGCAGAGGCATATGTGTTGACAAAGGAGGAGGGCGGCAGACATACGCCGTTTTTTAAGGGATACAGGCCGCAGTTTTACTTCAGGACGACAGATGTGACAGGAGTGTGTGAGCTGCCAGAGGGAGTAGAGATGGTAATGCCTGGTGATAACATAAGCATAAAAGTGGAGTTAATAGCGCCGATAGCAATGGAAAAGGAACTACGTTTTGCAATCCGTGAGGGTGGCAGAACAGTTGGTGCCGGTGTTGTTACAGAGGTTTTGGAGTAGGAACTTGAACGAAAAAATCAGAATAAAACTAAGGGCATTTGACCACAGACTGCTTGATCAGTCTGTAAAGGAAATTGTTGACACTGTGCACAGAACAGGCGCAAGAATAGCAGGGCCTGTGCCGCTGCCAACGCATATTCAGAAATTCACTGTTTTGAGGTCTCCTCATGTGGATAAGAAGTCCAGAGAGCAGTTTGAGATAAGGACACATAAACGGCTGATTGATATTCACGACCCAACTCAGCAGACAGTGGATGCCCTTATGCAGTTAGAGTTAGCAGCCGGAGTTGATGTGGAGATAAAGCTATGAACGCTGAGAGAACCGGTATAATAGGCAAAAAGTTGGGAATGACCCAAATATTTACAGAGGCAGGGAACGTTGTGCCTGTAACTTTAATAGAGGCAGGTCCGTGTAGTGTCATCCAGATAAAGACCGTTGAACGAGATGGATATGATTCTGTGAAGGTTGGCTTTATAGAGACAAAAAAGGCTAACAAGCCGATGAAGGGGATTTTTGAGAAGTCAGGTCTAAAGCCAACACGGGTAATCAGAGAGTTTCCAATAGACGGACTGAAAGTAGGTGACTTTGTAACAGTAGATAGATTTGCCGCAGGCGATGTGGTGAAGGTAGCAGGAGTGTCTAAGGGAAAGGGCTTTCAGGGAGTAATGAAGAGACATAATTATGCCGGAGGTCCAGGCGGTCACGGTTCGATGTTTAACAGAGCGCCGGGCTCAATTGGTGCTAGTTCGTTTCCTTCAAGGGTTTGGAAAAATAAGGGAATGCCCGGACACATGGGCTCAGAGAGAGTTACGGTGAGAAATCTCACTATAGTGGGAGTCAGGGCAGAGCAAAATGTGTTAATAGTTAAGGGTGCGGTGCCCGGAGCAAAGGGCGATATAGTGGAAATAAGGAAGGGTTTTTAAAGCCTGCAACTTAAGATGACAAGGGCTAAGCAGACATGTTAGAGATTGAGATAAGAGATAAAAATAATAATAAAGTAGAAAGTGCGGCACTGCCTGAGGATGTTTTCGGCCTAGAGTCCAGACCGGATATTTTACATGATGTTGTGAAAAATTATCTGGCAAATCAAAGGCAGGGAACCCATGCGACAAAGACCAGAGGCATGGTAAGTGGCGGCGGGAAAAAACCGTGGAAACAGAAACATACCGGACGGGCAAGACATGGTAGTATCAGGTCACCTCTTTGGAAAGGCGGCGGAACAGTTTTTGGCCCGCAGCCAAGGGATTATTCCTACAAAGTAAATAAAAAGTTGCGCCGTCTTGCTGTAAGGCTTGCTCTGTCAGAAAAAAGCAGCACCGGCAATATATTTATACTTGATGCTTTCCAGATAGCAAAGCCAAAAACTAAAGAGGTCCTGGAGATACTAAAAAATATAGGTCTTTTGGATAAAAAAGTACTGATAGTGGTACCTGAAAAGGATGACACACTTGTGCTTTCCTCAAGAAATATAGTGGGCGTTAAGGTGGTCAGGGTACAAGACATCAATACTTATGATATTATAAACCATGAATTTTTGTTATTAACAAAAGACGCACTAAATTCAGTAAAAGGGTTAAACGATGAAGGACGCATACACGATAATTAAAAGGCCCATGTTTACGGAGAAGGGTACCTTTATTAAAGAGCTAAACGGTAAGCTTTTGATTGAGGTGGATATGTCTTCTAATAAGATAGAGATAAAGAGGGCATTTGAGGAGATTTTTAAGGTCAAGGTGGTTAAAGTGTCAACAATAACACAGCCTGGCAAGTGGAAAAAGTATGGCAAGTCTATAGGTATGACTCAGACGATAAAGAAAGCCATAGTTACACTTGGAAAAGGCGAAAAGTTAGACTTTATAGAAGGTGTTTAAATGGGAGTAAGAAGATATAAACCGACATCGGCAGGCAGACGTTTTCAGACTGTTTCAGATTAGTGCTACCTACTGATTTAGCCACTACGTTATGAACGCCAGCCACTTCTAAA
>JADFYB010000232.1 GCA_015233245.1 Nitrospirota bacterium
AAGACAAGGACAAGAAGCAGGGTGAAAAGGGTAAACAACCTCGTCAAATGTCAAAGGAAGAGGCAAAGACACTTCTAAACGGCCTTGAAAACGACAGTCTGCCACGTGCTTTGGCTGAAGAGAAAAAAGGCGGCTACCCAAAGGTTACAAAAGACTGGTAAAAAGAGTGTACATCATAGGGTGAGACACCTTGCCGTTAAATAAATTTTTTAAAAAAGACAAGTGGACATGGTAAAATATAGTATAACAAAGGAGGATAACGCATGGCTAAGCATCCAAAATGCCTTGATGACCTGACGCTAAGCAAGGGCAGCGAAATTCACCACAAACAGAGCGTTCCATTGGCTGGGAAATTATCAGAAGAATATAGTGCAGATGATGACATGTATTGGTTAGAAAAAGCGATTGAGGCTGAAAAGAGCGGTTATGTCGGGCAAGATAAAACGATAGGATTTATTCTGGAAAAACTTGTTTAAGCTGGATATCACAAATGATGCACTATCTTTTTTAGACAAACTTGACGCAAAGCAATTTCGACAGATAATCAAAAAAGTAATTGGACTTATGAAAGACCCGTTTCCTGCAGACTCGGAAAACCTTAAAGGAAATCAATATAAGAGAGTTGACGCAGGTGAATACAGGATTATTTATTTAGCAGAGGACAATATCCTAAAAATAGTAACCATTGGGAAACGTAATGACAGTGAAGTTTATAGACGTCTGAAAAGAGGCAAGAAATAGTAGGGAGCTTTGCTGAGAGTCTTTATGTTTTTAAGTTAGTCGCTTATGTTTAGAGTATATCACTTGCTGCGATACTCTACAGAAGGAATCAGGCATCAGTTTCAAAAAACATAGCCATGATAAATGAAAAAGCAATAAAGAGTACTACGCACGCATTAATTAAACTACTCCTTTGGACGAAAGTCGCTACGCTCGTATCTGTCTGCCGACAGATGTGTACCGCAAGCGGTGGTTAAGCCCCACATTAACTCTTGTGCACTCTGTAATAAAAATACCTTGGGGGTAGTCTTCTGGGGCGTGTGTGCCGTACTTGTGGCGGGGTGGATGCGCAGGTGATTTGTAGACTGTAATATAACATTTTAACGAGGGGCAAGGTAAATATTTTCAAACTCCACAATTTTGTGTATAATATTTAAGCTATGAAAAAACTGACAGTGCTGTTGTTATTAATACTGCTAACAGCGGCCCCCGCGGTATCGGCTGCTGATTTGAAATTTGAGTTATCCGTGGGTAAGACCACACTTTCAATAGGTGAAGGTACTCAGTTAATTTTGACATTTACCGGAGACAGGGGAGTGCCGCAGCCAAACCCTCCACAAGTAGATGATTTCTCGGTTAACTACATGGGCTCATCAACCCAGATGTCTATAATAAATGGGGCTATGTCAAGTTCGGTCTCATATAACTATTCCTTGATGCCGATGAAAAAAGGGGAATTTAAGATTGGCCCGCTCTCCATTCAATATGAAGGTAAAACTCACTCTTCTAATGCTATAACCGTAACAGTTACAGATGGTGGAGGCACTGGCGGGACTTCTCAACCTCAGGCGGCTAATACAAAGCAGCAAAAGAAACAGTCAAAAGAAACCGGTGATTTAAAAGACCGATTATTTATAACCCTGAAACCATCTAAGACCTCCGTCTATGTAAATGAAGTATTCACTGTTAGGGTTAAACTCTATGTCAGGGATATTGCTGTCCGTGACGTGACCTTTCCACAGGTGACAGGTGACGGGGTTTCAGTCAGCTCTTTTGAAAAACCCGTTCAAAGTACAGAAAACATAAATGGAGTAACTTATGAAACCCTTGAGTTTACTACTACTGCCTTTGCAGCCACCGCCGGAGGCTCTCTGAAACTTGGGCCTGCCTCACTGGATTGTAACATCATGATAAAGGAGAACCGGAGGATGTCTCCAGGAGGAATGTTTGACGATGATTTCTTTAGCAATGTCTTTTCCTCGGTTAGACCGGAGCCTGTTAAATTAAAATCAGAGATAGTTACCGTCAAAGTCCTGCCACTGCCTGATGAGGGAAAGCCGAAGGGATTTAAAGGGGCAATCGGTAAATTTGAAATGAATGCCTCCGTCACTCCTGAAAATGTAAAAACCGGAGATCCGGTTACGTTAAAAGTGGCCTATACAGGAAAAGGTAATATTAACACAATCACAAAGCCAGAACTTGAAGAGAAAACCGGCCTTAAATACTACGAACCGCAGATTAAGCAGGATAAAAACTCTAAGAGTTTTGAAGAAGCGGTTATCCCGATGGCAAACACTGTGACAGAAATTCCGGAGGTTGTGTTTTCGTATTTTGACCCGGACGAAAAAGCATACAGGACAGTAAAAAAGGGGCCGTTTCCAATAAAGGTGACAGGAGCGGCGACAGCAACTGTGGCTAAGATTGTGGAGCAGCCGAAAGTTCAGGGAACTCCTCCAACCGAGAAAGAGGTGTTTGCAAAGGATGTGGTGTTTATAAAGGAGCATCCAGGCAAACTTTATAAAAAAGCTGATATGAAGCAGATGCTTTACAGAAACCCTATGTTTTTATCCCTGTGGATTTTGCCGCTAATAATCTACATAGCTGCACTTATACATGCAAAAAGGAACAAACGGCTGCGCAACGATATACAATACGTAAGGCGTTTAAGAGCTCCTAAGCAGGCACGACAGGGAATAAAAGCAGCACGTGATTATCTTAAAACTGCAAAAGAAGAGGAGTTCTATAACACGGTGCATAAGACCGTTTATGAATACCTGGGCAATAAGCTCCACCTGCCACCGGGTGAGGCTGCAGATGAGAAAATATGTGCCCTGTTAGAACAAAAAGGCGTGGAGACGCAGTTGCTGAAAGAGTTGCTAACAGCGTGTGAATTGGCACGTTACGCTAAAGGCGGAGCAGTTGACAGCAGCTCTGAAATGGAGAGGATTTTTAAACACCTTGAAGACTTCATTGACAAAACGGAAAGGACGCTTTAATGAGACGAATGTGGAGATATATTAAATTATTGTTGCTGACGCTCGTCATTGTCATAGTTATACTGCCCCAAATTGCGGCAGCCGAAACCGCAGATGAGGTGTTTAAACAAGCGTCAGCGCTTTACGTTTCCGGTAAATACGATGAGGCCCTGAAACAATACGAAACACTGGTTAAAGAGGGCTACGAAAGCGGTAACCTGTACTACAACATGGGTAACTGTTACATTAAAAAGAACAACATCGGCTATGCAATATTGTATTACGAAAAAGCAAAGAGACTCATACCATCTGATACCGATTTAAGAGCAAACTCCGAGTATGCAGTGTCTTTAGTAAAGAACCGTCAGAGTATTGGAAACATTCAATCATGGATGGAGCGCCGCATAGACAGGGTGTTCGATGTTTTTACGACAAACGGGCTGACTGTCTTTTTGCTGTTACTCTACGTTTTTATTATGGCTTTACTTACTATAAGTATTTACTCTGGAAAGGTAAAAAGATATGCCATGCCGATAATATTAATAGCTGCATTTTTGTTTATCTTGTCATCTTATATATTCTATGAGCGAATCAACGTAAAAGAGGCTGTAGTGTTAACCGAAAGAGCAGATGTCAGATATGAACCTTTTGACAAGGCGACTGTTTTTTTTACAATGTATGAGGGAATGACGGCAGAGGTAATTGATACCTATAATAAATGGTACAAAATAAAACGAGCCGATAGTAAAACAGGCTGGGTGCGTATCAGTGATATTGGTGTAATTTAATGTAAGTTTGTAACAGCACACGCTAAACCTTTTTCTGTTGCGATGTGTCTAACTATTGAAAAAAGAATGCTAATAGAGTATAATTCACTAGAGTTCATTAAGAAAAGACGTTGGCTAAAAATATAAATCAGAAAATGACATTCTCTACTTCAATATTAAAACGCTATATAACTGCGGCGGTAGCGTTGTTCTTTTTGGCCGCACTAACCGTCTATGTATTTGGCGCTGATTCAGATAAAAAAACTGAGGGTAAACCACACGACGGTAAGTCTTCTAAATTTCCAGCACAGGTTCCTCCTGTTGAGGTAGCTGAGGTTAAAACCGGTGATATTGGAACATATCTTAACGGTC
>JADFYB010000233.1 GCA_015233245.1 Nitrospirota bacterium
TCACTCATCCACACTTATAACTGAATAATAACAAAAATTAGGAGTACTTTACAATATTTATTCAATAAAATACGCGATCTCCTGTATAATATGAACCGTGGTGAAGAAAAAGAGTAAAGGGAGTTTTCTTAGAAAGGCTCTCTATTTATTAATAACCGCTGTGCTTATTTACGTAACTATTTTTGGTTTCTATCCGCGGTATAAAAAGCAAATTTCCCCGCTCGTTAGAAAGGTTCCGTACATAGACAAGATATACAAACCTGTCGGCACTGCAATAAAAGCCCGAGTGGTAAGAGTATATGACGGAGACACTGTTGTTGTGGCTCCGTTTGAGGGAAACAAGCGCTTTATTTGCCGCCTTTACGGAATTGACGCACCTGAGGTCTCAAGCATGTCGCAAAAAGGACAGCCCTATGCTATTGAGGCTTTGCAGGAGCTAAAAAAGTTAGTTTCAGGATACACGGTTGAAGTTACCACTACAGGGGATAGTTCTTACAATCGGGAGATATGTCTGATTACCAGAGACGGACTTGACATAAATCTTGAAATGGTAAAAAGAGGATACGCATGGGCATACGTTAAGTATCTAAAGAAGGAGGACTCAGGCAGGTACGTGGATGCCAAAATTGCGGCAAGTGAAAAGAAACTCGGACTGTGGCGGCAAAAAGACCCCGAGCCTCCGTGGGAATTCAGAAAAAAACATGAGTTTAAGTAAGCGGAGATTTTTAAATTTTATACCCTTTATTATAATAGTGTCGTTATTGTATAATTGAGTGTTCCTTTTTTAAACCATAACTATAGTGAATTATACAGGAGATGAGTGATAAGCGAATGCCTAAGACAGCCGGTATAGTGATTATAGGGGATGAGGTACTCTCCGGTAAAGTGGAGGAGTGTAATGCCTACTATATGGCAAAGGGGCTCAGGGCTAAGGGAATAATCGTAAGGCGTATCAGCGTTATCCCTGATGAGGTGCCAGTCATTGCCGGGGAGGTAAAAAAGTTTGCAGCCGACTATGACATCGTGTTTACCTCCGGCGGACTTGGGCCCACACATGACGATGTCACTATTGAGGGTATTGCTAAAGGCTTTGGAGTGCACGTTGTGACTGAACATTCCCTGCACACTTTCCTATATAACCGATACGGCAACAAACTGACCCCCGAAAGAAGTAAGATGGCTGAGGTTCCGGAGGGAGCCAACGTGATTTCTCATGAGGATATCCGTTTTCCTCTCATAAAGTTTAAAAACATTTATATACTCCCAGGACTCCCAGAGTTTCTAAGAGACAAGTTTGACGTCATAATATCCTATTACAACGAAAATCCAATGGCGTTAAAGAAAGTGTATTTCAACGAGTATGAATCGGAACTAGCCCCGTTTATTAATGAAGTCGTATCTAAAAATCCGGATGTTAAAATCGGCTCTTATCCGGTTTTAAATGAAGAGAGCTATATGGTTTATCTGACCTTGGAGTCTTTTGATTTCAGTGCCGTTGACCGTGCCATTGACATGATCACACAAAGCAAGTACCATGACAAGATTGTCCAAATAAAGTAAAATAAGGGGGTGAGTGGGGTGACAAAATTGAAACCTTTTTTAACCGAAGAGCAGATCGCAAGTAAAGTGAAAGAACTCGCAGCAGAGATAAATAAAGACTTCGGAACTGAACACTTTATAGCCATAGGAATACTAAAAGGCGCCTTTATGTTCTTTGCCGATTTGATTCGCCATATAAAAGCGCCTCTTTCGATTGATTTTATAATTTCATCAAGCTATGTGGATACCAGCACATCTGGTGAGGTTACAATTCACTCCGATATTAGAGCGGACATTGCAGGTAAGGACGTCCTGCTAATTGAAGATATCGTTGATACGGGGATATCGCTTAACAAAATCCGTGAAAGAATTCTGCAAAAGTCTCCCAAAACACTTAAAACGTGCGTGCTCTTAGATAAAAAAGACAGACGCATTGTTGACGTTCCGGTTGATTACACCGGATTTGTCATCCCTGATGAGTTTGTAATTGGCTACGGTGTTGATTACAACGACAGTTATAGAAATCTTCCCTACATAGGGATTTTAAAACACTAAGAAAGAGGAACTATGTTTGAACTATCCGTAGAGTCCACCTTTGCAGCGGCACATCAACTGCGCGGGTATAAGGGCAAGTGCGAGGCCCTACACGGTCACAACTGGCGCGTACAAGTTGTCGTGCAGGCCGATAAACTTAACGAAATTGATATCGCTATTGATTTCCACGATTTAAAAAAATTCACAAAAGACGTAACGTCTCAACTTGATCATGCGTTTTTGAATGATATCTTTCCGTTTACTCAGATAAACCCGTCCTCTGAAAACATAGCCAAGTGGATTTACGATACGCTAAGAAAAAAAATATCAACCGAGCACGTGCGGCTGCTCTCAGTTACCGTGTGGGAATCTGAAACCGCCGCTGCAACCTACTATGAGGATTGATGTGACAGACTCAGAGTTTATAAACAAAATCCTTGATGCCGCAAAATCCAAAGACGGGGTAAAGTGCGAGGTGTTTGCCACATCAGGAAAAAGCATTGAGGCAGAGGCTAAAGAGGGTGAGGTGGAAAGTCTGGAGCGCGCCCAAAGTTCAGGATTTTCAATACGCATACTTAGGGACAACAGACAGGGGCTTGCGTATTCCACTGATTTTGAAAAATGGCCTGAGGTGCTTGAAAATGCCCTTGAAGCTGCAAAGTGGACTCAAAGAGACGAAAATATAGAGTTTTCACCAAAGCAGATATACACTGATGTTGACATATATGACAAAAACATCGTTTCGGTTAAAGAGGATGACGTTATAGCAATTGCTATGGATATTGAAAGAGCAGCACTCAATGAAAGCCCTAAGATTAAACGCGTAAGAAATGCCTCAGCCTCCGTCAGTGTCTCTGAGATACATATTGCAAACACAGATGGGCTCTCAGGTGCTTATAGTTCAACACACTGCAGCTTTTCCGTTATGGCTATGGCCGAGGAAAACGGCGATTCTCAATCAGGCTGGCACTACGAAACCAACCGGTACCTGCCGAAGGCTTCAACTGCCGCAAGTGTCGGAAAAACAGCTGCACTCAAAGCTCTTGAGCTCCTTGGTGCAAAAGCGTTTAAATCACTAAAAACCTCAATTGTTATGGATAACTCAGTGGCGGTGGATTTCTTAAGTCTCATCGCATCATCCCTGTCCTCTGAAAATGTACAAAAGGGAAAATCCATGCTTGCAGATAAACTCTCACAGGCAATTATTTCTAAACACATTAATATAATAGATGATGCCACAATGCCTGGAAACTCAGCAAGCCGCCCATTTGATAGCGAAGGAGTACCGTCTCAGCGCACTGTACTAATTGATAAAGGAACTCTTAAAGGTTACTTGTATAATCTCTATACCGCAAAGAAGGACAATGTAAGATCAACCGGAAATGCGGCAAGAGGCGGAATAAAGGGGTTTCCGCTTGTGGGTTCGTCAAATCTATACATTGAGCCGGCAGTAGAAAAATATAAATATAAAAACCTTGATGAAATGTTTAAAGAAATGGGAACAGGACTTTACATAACGGACGCTATGGGAGTGCACATGGCTAACCGCATAACCGGAGATTTTTCGGTAGGAGTAAGCGGCATCCTGATAGAAAACGGAGTCCGGGCATTTCCTTTTAAGGAGGCTGTGATGAGCGGTAATTTACTTGATTTTTTTAAAAACATTGAGGCATTCACCTCTGAAATAAAATTCTATGGGCGATACGGCAGCCCCTCGTTACTTATAAAGGACGTGGATATAAGCGGGTAAGAGTCGGGTGGTCTGCGACCACTGGCGGGAGTCAGCGACTCCACGCAGTTAGAGAATGATTAATACGATATTGGAGGGATAAATGGACTATTTTTTTACCGAAGAACAAATTATGATAAGGGATTTGGCGCGGCAAATCGCAGAGGAGAGAGTGGTTCCTGTGCGTGCAGAGTTGGACGAAAAAGAGGAATTCCCAAGAGACATTATGAAAGTGATAGCTCAGGCTGACCTTTTTGGATTATTTGTGCCGGAGCAATACGGAGGGCTTGGTAAGG
>JADFYB010000234.1 GCA_015233245.1 Nitrospirota bacterium
TATCTCTATTTTAACAGAATCCAGTCCACCGTGTCCTGTTTGTTTTTTAGCCGATATAGTGCCGACAGTATCGACATGTCCTGTGACAAAGTGTCCTCCAAACCTGTCGGAGGCAGCCATTGCAGGCTCAAGGTTAACCCTGTCCTGTGGGGTGAGCGTACTGAGAGATGTTGTCTTAAGGGACTCCTCTGAAACATGAAAAGTAGCAGTCCCTGCGTTATTTTCTACCACAGTAAGACACACACCGCTTATTGAAATACTGTCTCCTGTTTTAGCTGCTGGCAGTACCACACTGTCTGAAATTGAAAGCTCCACTACAGTGCCTCTCCTTTTTAAGGATACAACTCTGCCCATTGATACCGTTATACCGGTAAACATTGGCTACTACTCAGTTATGTCCACTTTGAAAGTAAAAGTGTGTTCATAGATACCCCAAAAATTTACAGTCTCTTTCCACTGTGTTTTTATATTTACGACCCTCTTTTCATTTATGGCCACTTTGATGTCCTCTTTCTTAACAGGAATGTTCATGTCCGTTATTTTTTCCATAACCAATGCGGTAGTCTTTGGAACATCAAGGCCGAGACGGGCTATTTCCTTAGCATCAGAGTTAAACGTGTAGTACCTGTACTGAGGCATTGCAAAGGTAAATCCGGCATACAACGCTACAACAACAACGATTATACTGATAATCGGTTTTATAGACCCGGACTGGTTTTTAAGAATCTTCATTTAATTGCCCTCCCAATTCTGCGAAATCTGACAGACGTGTTTTCCTTATCCCATGACCAGTAGATAAACAAAGCCTCTCCGCGCACTACGCTTAGGTCAACAAAGCCCCAGAAACGGCTGTCGTAGCTGTGGTCGCGATTGTCGCCCATGACAAATATTTTGTTTATCGGCACTGTCACCGGAGCCATAACGTCTCGCGGTACCATATCACTTGTGTTCATACTTTCGGTGTGCTGGACATACGGTTCAACGAGTTTTTTCTTGTTTACATATACCTCCCGGTTTATGACCTCTACCGTATCTCCGCCTATTGCTATCACCCGCTTTATGAAGTCCCGTGACGGGTCCTGTGGAAACTTAAACACGACAACATCACCCCGCTCCGGATGATGGAAGATAAATATCTTTTTATCGGTAAACGGTATCTGTACTCCGTATATAAACTTATTTACCAAAATATGGTCGCCTATCTGAAGAGTGGGAATCATAGAGCCTGAGGGAATTTTAAATGCCTGCACAACAAATGTCCTTATTATAAGGGCAAGGACAAGGGCTGTTACAAGGGCCTCTATGTACTCTCTGTAAATGGTTTTTTCTTTTTTCACTTGCCTACCCTCATAACGGCAAGGAACGCCTCCTGAGGAATTTCCACCTTACCAAACTGTTTCATCCTCTTTTTGCCCTCCTTTTGTTTTTCAAGAAGTTTTCTCTTTCTCGTAATATCACCCCCATAGCACTTGGCTATGACGTCTTTTCTCAAAGCCTTTACCGACTCGCGGGCGATTATTTTTCCACCTATAGCTGCCTGAATAGCGACCTCGTACATCTGTCTGGGAACCACTGCTCTTAGGTTTTCCACGATTTGCCGTCCCTTGTAGTACGACTTTTCTTTGTGGATTATAGTTGAGAGCGCATCAAGTGCCGTACCGTTTATTAAAATATCAAGTTTTACCAGATCGGACTCCTTAAAACCAATAAATTCGTAATCCATCGAGGCATACCCCTTGGATATGGATTTTAGTTTATCATAAAAATCCCAAAGTATTTCGTTCATAGGAAGCTCATAAACAACCTTTACACGGTCTTTGCCATAAAATGTAAACTCCTTCTGAACCCCCCGTTTTTCGCGGCACAGATCCAGCACGTTACCGACAAACCGCTCAGGGACAAATATGGTGGCAAGTATGTAGGGTTCCTCCAGTTTATCGTAGTGCTCGGGAAGCAGCGTCGGATTATCTACATACACAACCGTGTCACCTTTTATGGTGATTCTATATACAACCGTGGGAGCCGTGTTTATCAGGGAGAGGTTAAACTCCCGCTCAAGACGCTCCTTTATGATGTCCATGTGCAAAAGGCCAAGAAAGCCGCACCTAAAGCCAAATCCAAGGGCAGTTGAAGGCTCAGGGTCAAAGGAAAACGATGCGTCATTTAACCTGAGTTTAAACAGAGCATCACGCAGCGCCTCGTAGTCGTTAGTCTCTGTGGGGTAAATTCCGCAAAAAACCATAGGTTTTATTTCTTTGTAGCCCAATAGCGGCTCCTTAGCGGGGTTAAGGGCATTGGTTATTGTATCTCCAATTTTAGTGTCTTCAACGTTTCTGATAGCTGCTGAGATAAAGCCGACCTCGCCGCACTTAAGCTCATTCATCAGCTGAAGCCGAGGCGTAAATACTCCGACATCGGTTATCTCAAATGTTTTATCGGTTGACATCATAGTTATTACCATACCTGGTCTGATAGAGCCGTCAAACACCCTTACCATAACTATCACGCCCTTATAGTTGTCAAACCATGAGTCAAAAATCAACGCTCTAAGCGGGGCTGTGGCATCGCCCTTCGGGGGAGGAATTTTATGCACAATAGCTTCAAGGATTTTATTAACCCCGATGCCGCTTTTAGCCGATGCCTCTATAGCCTCTGAGCAGTCCAGTCCGATTATGTCCTCTATCTGTTGAATGATTCGCTGGGGCTCTGCCTGAGGAAGGTCTATCTTATTGATGACAGGAATTATCTCAAGATTATGCTCAAGGGCAAGGTAGGTGTTGGCAAGGGTCTGTGCCTCAACGCCCTGGGTGGCATCCACCACAAGCACAGCGCCCTCGCACGAGGCGAGGCTTCTTGACACCTCATAGGAAAAATCCACGTGTCCTGGAGTGTCTATAAGATTAAGCACATACGTTACCCCATCGGAGCTTTCATAGGCAAGCCTTACGGCATGCGCTTTGATGGTAATACCCCGTTCTTTTTCAAGGTCCATAGAGTCCAACACCTGCTTTGTAATGTCCTTTTTAGCCAGCGCACCGGTTAGTTCCAAAAACCTGTCTGCAAGCGTTGACTTACCGTGGTCTATGTGGGCTATTATGGAGAAGTTTCTTATGTTTTTCTGTGCCATGAGTTTATCGTTCTTATCTTCTTTAAATATGCCGCAAGCAAAAGCTTAATGTCTTATTATACAGGAAAGTATTCAAAATATGCTTTATTCTAATTGTCCCTGCAATATGTCGTGTAGCACATATGAGGGAGAGCTGCGGCGCCGATAAGTCCGGCATCCCCGCCCAAAGCAGATGGAATTATTTTACTCTTACTGTAAAGTTCCTTAAAAGCCCTTGATGAGGCGCTTTCAATTGCAGCAGCCACGTATATATCCCATGCTCCGGTAAGCCCTCCTGAAAGTATAACGGCATCAGGGCTGAATAAATTTATAAAATTCCCAATGCCTATACCAAGGTACCAACCGGCCTTTTTCAATATCTCTATGGCAAAGGCATCGCCGGCTTTTGCAAACGAATATATGTCTTTTGGTTTGATATTTTCAAAGTTGTCTTTCATAGCGGTCTCTCTGCCTTCAGAAATTCCCTCAGAAAGAAAAGCCATCATGGCACGGGATGAGGCATAGGCCTCAAGACAACCGGTAGCGCCGCAAAAACACCTGCGTCCGTTAGACTCCACTGTGACGTGCCCAACCTCCGAGGCTATATCAAGCAGGGCGTGTTTGTAAATAACTCCTCCGCCTATGCCGGTTCCCAGTGTTAAAAGAACAAAGGATTCAAGGTACTGGCCGGCTCCGGAGATACTTTCGCCAAGGGCAGCCATGCTGGCATCGTTACCCAGTATAGCCCTGAGGCCTGTCTCACGCTCTATTTCCTCCACTAATTTTACTCCCTCAAGGGAGGGAATATTTGGGGAGGACGTTATACACCCGTGGTCTATAACACCGGCCACGGCAAGTCCAATACCAGAGACCTCCTTCTGGGTGCTGATAGTTTTTATTGAATCCGTCAAATTTTTCAAAACATTGCCGGTAGAGGAGATATTTATCCTTTGCAGTATCTCCCCTTTTTTTGAAACCAT
>JADFYB010000043.1 GCA_015233245.1 Nitrospirota bacterium
GTGATATGGGTTTTATGGGGATATACTCTCTCTTTCGGCCCGGATAAGGGTGGACTAATCGGCGGCTTGGAATGGTTTGGGTTAAATGGGATAGGACAGGAGCCCTCCGATTACGCTCCAACGATACCGCACCTGGTTTTTATGATGTATCAGGGAATGTTTGCTGTAATCACACCGGCGCTTATAACTGGGGCTTTTGCAGAAAGAATGAAGTTTTCTGCGCTTTTAGTATTTTCTGCGTTGTGGTTGACCTTTGTCTATGCGCCGCTCTGTCATTGGGTATGGGGTGGCGGTTGGATAGGCGGAGCGTTGGGCGCTCTTGATTTTGCAGGGGGCACGGTAGTACACATAAACTCTGCAGTGGCTGCCCTTGCCGCCATCATGTTTATAGGTAAACGTAAGGGGTACGGAAAAGTTGCTATGCCACCTCACAATGTAACTATGACAATTATTGGGGCAGCCCTTCTATGGTTTGGATGGTTTGGATTTAACGCAGGATCTGCCCTTGCCTCAGGCGGCCTTGCCTCAATTGCATTTGTTACAACAAACACAGCGACAGGAGCTGCTGCCATGGCATGGACTTTTGTAGAGTGGTATCACAGAGGAAAACCGACAGCCCTTGGCGTAGTTAGTGGTGCTGTGGCAGGACTTGTTGCCATAACACCTGCAGCAGGATATGTTGGTCCTATGGCTTCTATAATAATCGGCGGTGCAGCAGGAGTGGTTTGCTACATAGCGGTAAGTTTGAGGCCAAAACATGGACTTGACGACTCACTTGACGTGCTTGGTATTCACGGGGTGGGCGGAACATTGGGAGCACTGGCAACCGGAGTATTTGCCTCCACTGTGATTAACCCGGCAGGTAAAAACGGTCTGTTGCACGGCAATCCAGGACAGCTTCTTAAACAGTTAATAGCAGTTGTGGCAAGCTACGTGTTTGTGTTTGTAGCATCTGCTATAATTCTTAAAATAGTTGATTTAATTATAGGACTGAGGCTTTCTGAGGAGGATGAGTCCATGGGGCTTGATCTGGCCGTACACGGAGAGAGCGGATACGATTTTGAACATTAAAAAAAACTTGTAATAACACGCTGTGTCTGATATAATTGGCGATAAAAAAAAGGAGAAAGTAGAAAAGATGAAAAGATTATTTTTATTAGCTTTAACAGCACTGATTCTATGTACACCAGTGTATCTTTCTGCGGCAGATGAAACTCCATCAGACACAGCGGTTGTCACAAAGGGAGAAACTCAGATAACAATCAGCGGAGAACTTCGCTTCAGGGGTATGTATGAGCATAATGTTACCGATACGATAAATGACGGCACAACAAACACTACCAGGTTAAACATTGTTGGATATAGCACCCCTGCTGTCTATAATGTAACAAATAACGGCGGCACAAATTACATTGGCAGAGTGACAAATGGCTCATACGTGTTGGGCAGCCGTGTAATCAGTAACGGAGATGACCATGCATCGTGGTACGATACACGGGTGCGCATAGGGCTTGAGGCTAAGGTTTCGGATGAAATTACAGCAGTGGTAGAGCTTGAGTCAAATATGGGAAATAACATTACAGATGTCTATACGTGGGGCACCTCCTCAGGGGCCACAGGATCTTACCAGGCTGGTAACGCAAAGAGTGGTGATATGAGGCTCCGGCAGGCATGGATTCAATACACCGGCAAGGCTATAGGCGTAAAAGTCGGACATCAGCCCCTCGTACTTGGTAACGGTATATTCTATGACCACTCAACAGACGGCGACGACGCTGTTTTTGTCTTTGCAAAACCAACTAAACACTTTACAATTGCCGCTCTGACTGCAAAACTTAAAGAGGGCAATGTTAACACGGCAGATGACACAGATTTATACTCTCTGTTGGGTATATACACATCAGAAAATTTCAATATAAGCGGCGACGCATCCTTTTTAAACGACCAATCGTTTAATGACACCACGTCCAAAACACACCTGTTTAATTTTGGACTCAGGGCTGATTACACATTGAGCGCCCTTACACTCAGAGGGGATGTGGAGGTTCAGGCTGGCACCATAGACTGGAATGTTGGTAGCAGTGGCAGGTTTAAAGGATGGGCTCTTTTAACCGGTGTAGATTACAAAGTTGGCCCGGCCAAATTGACACTGGAGTATGGGTATGGAAGCGGACAAGCTAAAGACGACCCTAACAGATCAGACATAAAATCATTTGCAAATTCACAAAACACAGAAGAACCGGGCTATGCGTTTGTTTATGACTATCATGTAGCTAATGCCTGCACCGGCCTAAATGGGGTTACAAGCGGTTCAAACCTCTGTAACACGATGTATATAAAAGGCGGAGTGAGCGCAGAGCTGACAAAAACCCTTACCGGCGAACTCTATGGACTGTGGCTGAGAGCTCCACAGGATACTTATATGTATGACGGGCAGCCTTCTAAAGATATAGGATGGGAAATAGACGCTAAGGTAGCGTACAAAATAGCTAAAAACCTGACGTATTGGATAGAAGGCGGTTATCTGTTTACCGGCAGCATTTATGACAGGGTAAAGACAGAAACCTTCACCTACACAAATCCATCAACAACACCTGTTGCAACATACGAATATACCCGCGACAATGCCTATGCACTGAGACACGGTATATTGCTGACGTTTTAGATATTGTTTAATAAAGGGAGGGCAGCGCCCTCCCCTATACCCTCCGCTGATAAAGAGCCTGTGTGATATACATATTTGTGATAAATGCTTATAATTGCACAACAAAGAGACTCATAATTGCTTAAAATCTTTAACCTCTCTTAATTATGATATAATCAAATAGTAAAGAGGGAATATTTGTCAGAAAGGGGAATTTATGAGGGATGAGGAAAAGACAAAAGAGCAACTCATAATGGAATTAGAAGAGTTGCGGATGAAGCTAACCCGTCATGAAGAATTTCAGAGAATTGCACATATAGGTAATTGGGAATTTGACATTGAACATGATAGGATATACTGGTCTGACGAGGTGTTCAGCATATTTGGCATAGATAAGCAGAGTAACATTTCATACGCTCAACTAATGGACAGAATACATCCTGACGACCGTGATTATCACAACAAACACAGAACATTAGTGATTGAAAACAGAGGTGGTGCACCTTTTGAATATCGAATTATAAGACAAAATGAAGAGGTTGGTTATGTATATGCTCCGGTAGAAGTTAAATGTAATGAAGCTGGAAAACCTGTTAAGCTCTCTGGAGTCGTAATAGATGTAACACCACTTAAGCAGATGGAACAACAACTAACTGGAGTTACACAACGTCTTGAATTAGCAACCCGCTCTGCTAACCTTGGTATATGGGACTGGGACGTTACTAATAACATAATGACCTGGGATGACCAGATGCTTACACTTTACGGTCTTACGTGGGAAACGTTTCCGGGAGGCGTTGAGGCATGGATGAATGGCCTGCATCCTGATGACCGCGATACGATCGTTGAAGAGTGCAATGCGGCTTTAAAGGGCGAAAAAGAGTGGGATACGGAATTCAGAGTACTGCATCCAAACGGGACAGTAAAACACATAAAAGCCAACGGCATGGTTATACGGAACTCTGAGGGAACCCCTGTCCGTATGCTTGGAACAAACTATGATATTACCGAGCGCAAGCTTAAAGAGAAAAGGGAACAATACCGCAGCTATAATATGTTGTCCACTCTTATAGACAATGTACCGGATCTTGCCTGGATCAAGGACAGGGAAGGCAGGTTTATTATAGTCAACAAGGCAGTCAGTCAGGCCGCTAAGGTGCCTGTAGATAAAATGCCCGGGAAAAATGATTTAGACGTCTGGCCCAGGGAGCTTGCACAGAGATATCGCTCAGACGATCAAGCCGTGATGGCGGCAGGTATGAGAAAACACATAGAGGAGTCATTTGTGGATGCAGAAGGACGAATGCGTTTTATCGAAACCATCAAGACACCATTTACTGATGAGAATGGAGTGGTCATAGGTACGGTAGGCATAGCCCGAGACATCACAGCACGTAAACGCATGGAAAATGCACTCCGCAATGAGATAGATGCTCGTTGTATGGCTGAGAAGAGGATGAGTCTGTTATTAGATGCAACCTTTGAAGGGGTATCCATTGCCGAAAATGGACGAATTATAGATTTCAATAAACGGCTTGCCGAAATGTACGGTTACGATCCAGAAGAGGTACGTGGCATGTTGGTGTTTGACACTGTTACACCACAATACCGTGAGATAATCATGAAGAATGTTTCGGAGGGATTTGATAAACCATACGAATTGGATTGCCTTAAAAAGGACGGTACTATAATAAATGTTGAAGTATGCGGCAAGTCATTGGAACATGAAGGCCGCAAAATTAGAATGGCAGCAATACGAGACATCACGCAACGTAAGAGAATGGAGAAAGAACTAAAAACATTGAATGAACATCTCATGGCTCAGGTAGCAACAGGAATTGAAAAAATCAGAACCCATGAGCAAATGTTGATTCAACAATCCAAGATGGCAGCCATGGGTGAAATGATAGGGCTGATAGCCCACCAGTGGAAACAACCTATAAATGCTGTAGGATTATCTATCCAGGATTTAAGAGACGCCTATACCTACGGTGAAGTTGACGATAAATATATAGATAATTTAGTTGGTTCCACGATGCAGCAGATATCGTTTATGGCAAAAACTATAGATGATTTCAGAAACTTCTTCATGCCTTCAAAAAATAAAGTCACTTTTAATGTAAAAACTACTATAGAAGAACTACTATTAATGTTCACACATATTTTTATCAGAAGTGAAATAGGTATTTCCATGAAAGCTGAACAAGATGCAATACTGGTTACTGATGGTTACTCTAATGAGTTCAAGCAGGTGGTTTTAAATATTCTAAATAACTCAAAAGATGCTATACTCTCAAGAAAGCAAAATGTTCATGAAATACATGGCAAAATAGAAATTAATATCAGTAATGATGAAGACAAAGCTAACATTATAGTTTCAATAAAAGACAACGGTGATGGGATACCAGAAGATATAATCGAAAAAATCTTCGAACCTTATTTTACAACTAAAGAAAATGAAGGAACGGGCGTTGGGCTTTACATGTCAAAAACGATAATAGAGACGAATATGGGTGGTGAGTTGTCTGTTCGGAATGTGGATGATTGTGCGGAGTTTTTGATAACTCTCAATGTGACAATAGTATTGTAGAAAAAATACATGGAAACAGACACTTTAAAAAGAGCATTACAAGCTCTTATACACTGTACCAGAGTGGTTCGTGATAATAACGACGAAAAGTTGTTGTTAACAGAAGTCTGCAGAGTAATCGTTCAAGATGTAGGGTATAGGTTGGCATGGATTGGATATAAAGAAGAGAATAAGGAAAAACACGTTTTTCCTGTCGGACATTACGGCTTCAATGATGGTTATATTGAAAATGCTAATATCTTGTGGAGTAAAACAGAAAGAGGATCAGGACCGACAGGAACATCCATCCGTGCATTAAAACCCGTAATTTGTCATAATATGGTTACAGATGAGAAATTTAAACCGTGGAGAGAAGAAGCGATCAAGCGCGGATTTGCATCTTCTATTGCCTTACCAATAATTATAAACAATAATGTGATAGGTGCTTTAACTATTTATGCAACAGAACCAAATGCATTTAACAAAGAGGAGGTAACCTTATTACATGAGTTAACAGAAAATTTATCGTTTGGAATTTCACACATCCGCCAGAATAAAATCAACAGAGAAATAACTGAAAGGCTTAATGAGAGCGAGGAGAGATACAGAAATATCTTTAATGAAACAAGCCTTGCTATTCTGATAATCAAACCCGATACGTTGGAAATAATAGATGTCAACGAAAAGGCATGTCTTTTTTATGGTTATTCAAGAGATGAATTTTTAAAAAAGATGTTAATGGATATACAGACACTTCCTGGAGAGGAGCTAAAAGTAATTGCTTCAAAAGTTGTCACTAAAAAACAGGACTTTCTCATAACCCGGCACCGCACATCCTCTGGGGAAATTAAGGATGTGGAAATATACACCGGACCTATCAAGATAAAGGGTAATGATTATATATGCTCAACAATCCACGACATCACACAGCGTAAGAGAATGGAGGAGGAGATAAGACTTTCAAATGAGAATATGATTAATGGGTATGCTTACTGTGAGATGGTTTATGATGAAAATAATAATCCTGAAGATTTCATATATTTAGCAATTAATAAGTCATTTGAAAAACTAACCGGTTTAAAAGGAGACGATGTCATTAACAGAAGAGTAACTGAAGTAATCCCAGGTATAAAAGAATCTAATTCTGAATTAATAGAGATATATGGTAACATTGCTTCAGTTGGGAGTGCAGAACAGTTTGAAGTATTTTTTAAACCACTGAATATATGGCTGAATATCAGTGCTTATAGTCCTAAAAAAGGATATTTCGTTACAATATTTGAAAATACCACAGAACGTAAAGCAGTGGAAATGGCATTACGGGACAGTGAGGAAAAATACAGACTGCTTTTT
The DNA here is from genome assembly GCA_015233245.1 of Nitrospirota bacterium. GTDB lineage: Bacteria > Nitrospirota > Thermodesulfovibrionia > Thermodesulfovibrionales > Magnetobacteriaceae > Magnetomonas. The sequence goes on from JADFYB010000043.1 coordinate 6,567, forward strand.
ACCCATGAAAATGATGCTATATTTCTCTGCGATACAGAAACGCTGGAGTTTATAGATGCAAATGACGCTTGGTACAAATTGTATGGATACAGTATAGATGAAATGAAAGGCAAAAGCGCAATTATAATATCAGCAGAACCTGACAAAACAATTGAAACTGTAAATGCTGTCATAATTACAGGAAGTACCAGAGTGCCCCAGAGATACCATAAGCGGAAGGATGGTACAGTATTTTCTGTAGAACTAAGCATGGGTGTTTTTGTTTACAGAGGGCGCAAGGTGTTGTGTGTAATATCACGTGATATAACTGAACAAATACGTTTGGAGGAGGAATTAAGATATATCGCAGAAACACTTGAGCATAGGGTAACAGAAGAGATTGAAAAAAACAGATTAAAAGATCAACTAATGTATGAACAGTCCCGTCATATGGCTATGGGTGATTTGCTGGTAAATATAGCTCATCAATGGCGACAACCACTTGCTTCAATAGGAGTTTTAGTACAGGATATAAAAGATGCATACTTGTTTAATGAATTGAATGCTGAATATCTGGACAGAGATGTAACAAATATTATGTCAGAGCTTGTAGGATTATCGGACACGATTGATAGTTTCAAAAACTTCTATCTGAGCAATCTGCAAAAGGAAGAATTAAGAATTAAAAATGTTATAGATAGTGCATTAGAGGTTTCAAGTGGGTACTTTGAATTAAAGGATATTTTGATAGAAAAGGAACTGGATGAAGAGTTGACTATAAATGCAGTCCCAAGTGAATTCACCCAAATTGTACTGAATATATTGTCAAATATCAGGGATGTTTTTGAACAAAGACAAATCACCAACCGTATAGTTAAAATAAAAGCATATAAAGAACCTGACACCAATAAAACAATAATCACCATTGCTGACAATGGTGGTGGAGTGCGTGTTGATATTATCGATAGAATATTTGAGCCATATTTTACGACCAAAGATAAAACGAGAGGCACCGGACTTGGTCTATACATTACAAAACTAATAGTGGAGAAAAGTATGAAAGGTACCATCACGGTGAGAAATATTGACGGCTGGTGTGAGTTTAGGATAGAAATATGAAGCTAAATAATGAATTACTGAAGACATTAACAGTGCTTTATGTAGAAGATGACTTACTGCTTAAAGAAACCCTTGGGCGTGTTTTGAAAAGAAGATTTGCTACAGTCTATGAAGCTAAAGATGGTAACGAAGGGTTTGAAATCTACAGAGCACATAAGGATGACATAGATATAGTAATAACAGATGTGGAAATGACAGGAATGAGCGGGTTGGCTTTGATTGACAAGATACTGGAGATAAATGAGTTTCAACAGATAATTATTACTACTGGTTACAACGATAAACATCATATGAGTGACAAAGTTTGTCAGAATATTAAAAAACCGATACACATAGATCAATTACTCGAAAGTATTTTGTTCTGTGTGGGAAAGACTGGCGGAAATTCTAATTAATTTGACACAACAAATAGTGGATATATTGGAATCAATATAATATAATAAGCATAATGACTGTTTGTTATCAAACTTAGTAAAGGAGATAAGAATATGAAAAAATATGTATGTACCGTATGCGGTTATATTCATCAGGGAGATACCCCTCCCGATAAGTGTCCACATTGTGGGGCATCATCCGATAAGTTTATAGAACAAAGCACTGAGGGGCTAATTTGGGCAGATGAGCACCGAATTGGAGTAGCAAAGGGAGTTGATAAGGAAATACTGGATGGATTAAGGGCTAACTTTATGGGTGAGTGTACTGAGGTAGGGATGTATCTGGCAATGAGCCGGCAGGCAGATAGAGAAGGATACCCGGAAATAGCCGAGGCATACAAGAGGATTGCCCTTGAAGAGGCTGAACATGCAGCTAAATTTGCCGAACTTCTTGGTGAAGTCCTTGTATCAAGTACTAAAGAGAACCTTAAAGCAAGAGTAGATGCGGAAAATGGGGCATGTATGGGTAAAAAAGAACTCGCTACCAAAGCAAAACAACTAAATCTCGATGCTATACATGATACAGTGCATGAAATGTGCAAAGATGAAGCAAGGCATGGACAGGTATTTGAAGGTCTTTTAAAAAGATATCTGGGATAGTTTGTTCATTGCTATCTTGCATTAAAATGATATATTTTGAAAGCATAGGAGTGTTAGATGGATAAGTATGAATGTCCTTGTGGCTATGTTTATTCTCCAGAAGAGGGAGACTATCACAACGGGGTTAACCCCGGTACCCCTTTTGTCGATATACCAGATACGTGGGTATGTCCGCAATGCGGAGCCAGTAAAGAGTATTTTGTAAAATTATAGTGTATTATGAATATAGAGTGGACAGATGATTTAATAATTGGTGTTGATATCATTGACAGTCAACATAAAGAATTCTTCAGACGTACAAATGTACTATTTCAGTCTATAGAAACTAACGATTTAAAAGAGATAGCTAAAACATTTTTATTTGTCAAGGAGTATGTCGATACTCACTTTCAAACCGAAGAGGATTTTATTAAGAACAATATTAACTATGAATATGGTATTACAAATTATACAGAACATAAAAATGAACATGATGCATTTATAAGAGATTTTTCAGAGTTTGAAAGAATAAGGATAGGCGATAAAAATGAGATGTTTACAATAGCAAAAGAGTTTCAGCCCTGGATGCAGAACTGGTGGTTCCAACACATTAATGTTATAGATAGAAAAATGGCCATTATCTATAAGAAATCTATGAAAAAGAAATAAGTTTTAGAAGGGCAGTTTTGCTGTAAAAAGCCCCTTTGTTTTTTTTGTGCATAGTTACAATTTAATATTTTGCGCCACTTTTTTAAATTAATTTAGTTACCTTTCCCTCGCAACCCATGTTGACGTAAGCAGACGTAACTGTTTATTATATAGCCGCATGTTTACTCCTGACAAACAGCTATCGGAACTCTCACGGGGCGTTTCAGAGATAATCACTGAGGCTGAGTTTGTTGAAAAGCTCAGAAAGTCTTATGAAACCGGAATTCCTCTGAAAGTAAAGGCCGGATTTGACCCTACTGCGCCGGATATTCATCTTGGACACACTGTCTTAATAGAAAAGATGAGACAGTTTCAGGAGTTTGGCCATGAGGTCATTTTTTTGATAGGGGATTTTACCGGAATGATTGGCGACCCAAGCGGAAAAAACGAACTTCGCAAACCACTTTCCAAAGAAGACGTACTTGCAAACGCAGAAACCTATAAAGAGCAGATTTATAAAATCCTCTCTCCCGATAAAACAAAAATCGTGTTTAATAGCGAATGGTTTTCTCAGATGGATGCTATAGGTATTGCCCGTCTTGGCGCTATGCAAACTGTGGCCAGAATGCTTGAACGAGATGATTTTAAAAAACGATTTGCAAGCCAAAATTCCATAACTCTTTTAGAGTTTTATTATCCGCTATTTCAGGGCTATGATTCGGTGCATTTGAAAGCCGATGTTGAGCTTGGCGGCACTGACCAGAGATTTAATCTTCTGATGGGGCGAGATCTGCAAAGAACTCACGGACAAAAAGAGCAGACTGTAATCATGCTGCCACTTCTTGAAGGGCTTGACGGAGTTAATAAAATGTCTAAAAGCCTCGGTAACTATATCGGTATAAATGAGGCACCTAATGAGATTTTTGGTAAAATCATGTCCATTTCAGATGAGCTGATGCTTAAATACTATGAGCTGTTAAGCCATAGGAGTGCTCAGGAGATTACAACTCTTAAGGATGCACTAAAGGCGGGCACACATCACCCTAAAAAAGCCAAGGAGGACCTTGCTATGGAAATAGTGGAGCGTTATCACGGACATGATGAGACACTTAAGGCAAAAGAGCATTTTGACAGGGTGTTTGGCGCTAAAGAGATACCGGAGGATATGAAAGAGATTGTCATAGCATCGGCAGAGCCGCTTTGGATATGCAAAATTATAAAAGACAATGCCCTTTCCGCAAGCACCAGTGAGGCGATGAGAGCCATCAAGCAAGGTGGCGTAAAGATAGACGGCAGAGTAGTTACCGATGCGAACGAAAAACTACCTAAGGGTGAGTTCGTTATAAGCGTTGGTAAGAGAAAATTCCTTAAAATCACAATTGACTAAAGAAATTGTTTCTCTCCCCTTTACAAGTAGAATATCTGCCGTTTGAAAATGGAATTTACAAAACCGAAAAGCACGGTAAGACCATGTTTCCGTCCCTGTTTTTCTATCCCAATATGGTGCTCACTGTGTATCAGGCCAGTTGGGAGGCTAAGACCGGAATTTATGACAGAAAGAACTCCTTTAAAAGCGGTATAACGATTGTTCATGAGCTTGAAAAAGTCGGAGTCACCTTTGATGTTACAGGAATAGATAACATCAAAAACACAGAGGGAGCTTGTCTGTTTATTTCAAATCATATGAGCGTAATGGAGACATTTATACTGTCAACGTTTATCTGTCCCTATAAAGAGTTAACATATGTGGTAAAGGAGAGTCTGTTTCGTTATCCCATATTTAAGCACATAATGTTTGGTATAAGGGCAATATCTGTAGGACGGAAAAACCCCAAAGAGGATCTAATGGCCGTGCTTAACGGCGGATCTGCCGCACTTTCCGAGAGACGCTCAGTTGTAGTGTTTCCGCAAAGCACACGAAGCGTGGAGTTTGACATTAAAGCATTTAACACCATTGGGGTTAAGCTTGCCAAACGGGCTAACGTACCGGTTATTCCGTTAGCACTTAAAACCGACGCATGGGGGAATGGCAAGTATCTGAAAGACTACGGCAAAATAGACCCGAAAAAGGTGGTTCATTTTGCATTTGGCGTTCCGCTCTACATTAAGGGAAACGGTTCTGAGCAACACAAGGCCATCACGGATTTTATAACAGATAAGCTAAAGTTGTGGTCAGAGACATGATGAATTTTCAGATTTTTTTCAATTCCTTTGCTTGACTAACAATATTCAAATCTGTTAGCATTAAAGATAAATACCAAGTAAGATGGAGAAACAGTTGGTGGAAACTCTAAATAATCGTGATAGCAGGAAACTGAGCAGAGATGAGCAAAGGAGGAGGTCGAAAAGACTTGAGGAAATCCTCAAGATAAGAAAGAAACTTGTAAACATGAAATCGCAGTTAATGAACGAGGCTGAGGCTGCTATAAATAACGTGCCTGATACGTTGACTTTCCCTGACCTTGGAGATCAGGCAAGTGCTGAGATAGACAGGAATTTTACACTTAGGCTTAGGGAACGTGAGCGAAAGCTCTTAAAAAAAATAGACAAATCACTTGAGGATATAGAAGGCGGCAAGTACGGATTCTGCGAAACCTGCGGGCAGGAAATAGGGATTAAGAGGCTAGAGGCAAGACCTGTTACAAGCCTTTGCATTGATTGCAAGGTGGAGCAGGAGGAAGAGGAGAAAATGAGGGAGGATTGACCTTTATCACTCCATTGATAATGTATGTCACCTTTTGGTACTAATTTAAAGTGCTACACGAAACTTAGTGCCATGGTTTATTGTTTTAGTTTGTGTTTTTGTTTGGAAATCTTTTAATGAAACAGCAAGACCTCAGTAACTCACTGCGCCTTTTAAAGGTTAAGTACGGTCTCAGGTTTGTGGTTAGTAAGGTACTGCCCGGGCACATTATACTCATAGTCCTTAACAGAAAGGTTTTTGATTCTCTTACTTCCAAATTTCTTACTGATGAAGGAATTAAGGACTGTACTTATGATACAAATGAAAAATTGACCTCTTTTTACTTAGACGGTGTAAAGTTCTCTTTGCTTGGTAAAGAGGGTTGTGGTTGATGTTAGAAGATGGCGGATGCGGTCAGCATTCAGAAAAAAACATAGCAATTGTTAAAGGAGTATGGTTTTATGCTGTTTAAGAAAATCCCTTTATTTATCTTTGTTTTAATAGTAAGTAGTATCTTGCTTATCAGTATATCACAGGCTGAAAATAGAAAAAAAACATACAGCCAAAAAGAAATCGATGATATTGAAAAGCAGACTGAAAAACAACTTGATAACAAAACTACTAAAATTAATCCTCCTTCTAACCAAAATAACATCACAGTAAAACCAGAGGTCAACCCCATAAAAACACCGGCAGGCAATGTTACAAAAACAACTGTTAAACCAGCCGATAATATTACTAAAATCACAGTGAAATCACCTGATAATGTTACAAAACTCATGGTAAAACCACAGGACAATTCAACTAAAACTCCGATTCAGACGGTATCAGTAGAAGATGTGGGGGGATCTTTAGATGGTGAGACGGCAGAGATACGGGTATCACATTCTAACCTTTTAGCATTTGCCTCCCTTCCTGATGAGCCAGCCTCTTTTTATCCGGAGTTGAAACGCGGTAAACTTGCATACGGACTTTTAAATATTCTATCCTCCCTTACAAACGATAACTTAACGCCGCTTTCATACCTGACTGCCCCGCTCCCTAATAGTACTATTAAAAAAGACAGCTTAACAGTGGCTGAACTCTTAAACAGAGCCTCAAGTGAAATACAAGAGGCTGGTCTGTCTGCGCAAAGCGGCATTACGAAACCTTATATACTTACCAGAGGTAACGATTTCCCTCTGTGTCCGGCTAATGGAGGCACACTTTACGGTGTTTTTATCGGTGTTCAGATGTACAAAATGGACACGACGATGGTAAATACATATTCAAAAAATGATGTGCTTGACCTTGAAAACTCCATATCAAATCTTTGCTCTAACACCAGCATCCACGTTTTTGTTGACGACAATGCCACAATAGGCAGCATTTATGAAAACCTTGCAAACATCAAGCAGATGGCCGGGAAAAAGGATTCGTTTTTATTTTATTATTCAGGTTTCAGCTCAATAAGGGACGGTATTGGATATATGTTTTTAGCTGACACTATAAATGACAAAGTGTTAATAAAAAACACGTCTCTGGATTTTAACTCACTTTTTGATTTCAGCCAGACTTTGAGAGTGTCAAACATAATGTTTTTTGTGGACACGGCAGCCCTTGTCCGTGAACTTCAGGTGATACAGCAACAACAACCATGATTGGATCTTTAAGAGGAAAGTTAGTATCTAAAAAACCGGTTGGTATTGTTATTGAAGCAAACGGAGTGGGCTATGAAGTATCTGTGCCGATAAGTGTGCTGTCGTCGCTTCCGAATGAGGGCAGTGAGGTTTTTCTGTACGTTTACACACATGTACGTGAGGATGTGCTGCAACTGTATGGGTTTATAAGTGAAGAGGAAAAGAGTATTTTTGTTAAAATTATAAATATTTCCGGCATAGGACCCAAAATAGCGCTTGCCATACTTTCAACAATAACTGTGGAACGATTCAGAAAAGCCATTGAGTCTGAGGACACAAAGGCGCTGTCAATGGTACCTGGTGTGGGAAAGAAAATGGCCGCAAGGCTTGTACTTGAACTTAAAGATAAACTACCCTCTCTGACAGGAGCGCAACCGGATGACGACTACACAGACACAATTTCGGCTCTCGTCAATCTGGGTTATAAGCGCTCTGACTGCATAAACGCAATTGAACACATCAGTAAGCTGGGTGTTAAAGATATTGAATCTGTGCTGAGAGAATCCCTTAAATACTTGTCAAAGAGTAACTGATACGGTGTCTGAGCGAACTGTAGAGTCTGTGGCGTTTGATGACGATACGCTTTTTGACCGCGCGCTGCGGCCAAAAAAATTTTCAGAGTTTGTTGGTCAGGAACGAATCAAGGAAAATTTAGCCGTATTCATAGAGGCAGCGAGGCAGCGCTCTGAGGCTCTTGATCATGTACTGTTTTGCGGCCCTCCGGGGCTAGGTAAGACCACATTTGCCAACATCATAGCAAACGAACTAAAGGTGGGATTAAAGTCAACATCGGGGCCGGTGCTTGAAAGAGCCGGTGATCTTGCCGCAATACTAACAAACCTTTCAGACTTTGATATCCTTTTTATTGATGAGATTCACAGACTGCCCAGAGCAGTTGAGGAGATACTGTACCCAGCGATGGAGGACTTTAAACTGGATATTCTGATAGGTCAGGGCCCAAATGCCAGAACCTTGAAGTTAAACCTGCCGCGGTTTACCTTGATAGGAGCAACCACAAGGACGGGTCTTTTAACATCTCCGCTTAGGGACAGGTTCGGCGTGATAGACAGACTGGAGTTTTATAATCATGAGGAGTTGGTTATGATAGTGAAACGTTCGGCTTCAATTTTGCTGGCAGAGTTAAAAGATGATGCCGCATTTGAAATAGGACGGCGTTCAAGGGGCACACCGAGAGTGGCTAACCGGCTGCTCCGGAGGGTACGTGACTTTGCACAGGTTAAAAACAATGGGATAATTGACCTAAATATTACCAAATTTGCACTTGAAGCGTTAAACATAGACGGACGTGGACTTGATGATATGGATAGAAAGCTTCTAAGCACGATAATAGAGAAATTTGGCGGAGGCCCGGTAGGAATCGAAACACTGTCGGCTGCCGTTAACGAGGATAAGGACACAATTGAGGATGTCTATGAACCGTATCTTTTGCAGGAGGGTTTTATAGAGAGAACGCCTCGGGGCAGACTTGCCGCACAGAGCGCCTATGAACATTTAAATAAAACACCCCGGAGCAGACTGTTCTGATATCAAGCCGGATTCTATCGCCTAACTTTTTATGAATACATTGATTCATATCTGCTGTGCCAACTGTGCCACATATCCGATAAACACATTTAAAGAGCGGGGAATTGATTTCACGGGTTTTTGGTATAACCCCAATATTCATCCGCTTACGGAGTATGGACTGCGCCTTGAAGCGCTCACTGCACTCCAGAATAAGTGGAATTTTAAAGTCATCTATGAAAACCGTTATGAGTTAGAAATTTTCTTAAAAATGGTTTTAAACACTGAGGGTAATCGCTGTGAAAAGTGCTACAAAATGAGGCTTGAGGACACTGCAAAGAAGGCAAAGTCTCTAAGTTATCAATCGTTTACAACAACGTTGCTTTACAGCATCTACCAAAAGTTCGACGTGATAATAGACACAGGCAGGGAGCTTTCAGAAAAGTACAATATAGAGTTTTACGAAGAGGATTTTAGAATTGGCTGGAACAAAGGGATTGAGTTATCCAAATCATTGTCTCTATACAGACAAAAGTACTGCGGCTGCATATTTTCTGAAATGGAACGTTATGCTAAAAAAATGAAAGTTACATATGATGATTTTTCGTACTAGATTTCAGTCTTGACCTTACACCGAATAAGTGGAAAACCGACAGATTAAAGTGTACCCCATCTCGACATGTCAGCTTGGTATTACTTTGTTTTTTCAACAACCTTTCTGCCGCTTTCAGCCATGTCTATTTCCCATACAATACTACGATCGGTGCAGTCACCTAATATCTCTTTGGGTAATACTTTTGACAGATTATTGTATATCCTTGACGGTTTAAAGGTGCTTTTTCCTTCAACCATAACCAATGCCCCTTTCTTCTTATAACCTGTAAACTCTGGACTCAAAAGTCCTAATACAACATTTAGGGCAACAGTTTTATATTGCATATCCTGAACTATCTGTAAAACGTCATTACTGTTTTTTTGGGGTATCAGTACGGTCTTATTATCTTTTCTTTCAAAACGAATCTCCCCTTTTTTTTCTAATGCTTTGGCAACTTTCATATATTCATCATTTTTTTGAGCAGAAGCATTTTCTGCAGGTAGCTGAGGAGAGAGTGAGTACAAAACAACCCTTGGGTAATCAAGTTCTCTTTCTATGATTTTTTTGTAATCGGCCAAATTATCGGCATAAACAAATGTAGTAACAAACAATACCAACAGCGCTATTGAAAAACTGATAAAATTTCGGCTTACCATGTTTTATTCCCTATTTGCTAAATTAATTTACTAATATTCTAATAATACTATCTTGCCATAAATCCTAACAATACACAAATTATAAAGTCAAGTGTATTGAAAGAAAAGTTTATCTTGCTGTTGTCAACAACTTTTTGTTTTAGTATCAAATATTAACTATGAAAAGGATAATTTTGTGTTTGCTACTATGCTTAATCTGCAATAGTTACAACTTAATCGTACAGTGAAGATTAGATTGGATCTAAAGCAGTTCAGATATTTCCATATTACTGTTACCAGAAGACTTTATACTTTTATACTTGTCAACGAGTTGCAAGTATTTATTGTTATCAGGCTCTATCTCATTTAATCGTGTGATGTATTTTTCACATTTGAATAAGTAGCGGTCATCTCTCCCATTCTTTTGCAAATATCCAATTATTGCCTTAAGTGCATTGAAATTTATAGTGAAATTTGAGGGCAAACCATCGGCAGCTTTTTCAAATAATTCTATGGCTTCTGTGAGCATTCCCTTATCTATAAAATCAACACCTTTGTTATTTATTCCGATTATTTCGGCTTTTGTCTCTGAAACAAAATCAGATCCCTCCTCCTCCATACCCAAATCCTTAAATGTGTCCTGTACAACACCTAGTATGTCGTTGTCAGAGAAGTTATTCCTTACTATATATTTCATTAATTCCATGCCCTTATCTTTTTCACCGTTTTGAATAAAAGACTGAGCAATCTCAATAGCTAACTGGGGAGCAACTTTACCGCCAAGTTTTTTATAAATGTCTTCTGCCTCTTTTAAAGATGACATAGACTTATCAGTTTGTTGAGTTTCTGCATATATATGACTCTTTAACAGCGTAGCCTCAAGCAAAACCTCGTCATTTTCAGCAAAGTCGGATATTACATCTTTTATCATATCAAGGGCTTTACCGGTTTCTTTCTTATTAACAAACACTTTGGCAAGTCGTGTGTAATCGGAGGACTCTTTGAATATTGAAGTTTTTCCAAGTTTAATTGCATTTTTAAAGGATGACTCTGCCGTGTTAAAGTCAGTGTTAGTAAAAGCGATGTTACCAAGCGCCCTCTGCCGAAATATTGCTTTAGGTGATAAACGTACGGCTTTTTGTAAAACCTCCTGAGCAGTAGTTTTCTCTCCCAGTTCCTCCAGTGCTTTTGCATACCAGTCATAGACGGGTATAAACTTTTCGTTTTCATCTATAAGAGATCTGAATGTATTTGCGGCATCCTGAAATTTTTTTGTATGGAAATAAACCTTTCCAAGGTTAAATACTGCCCACGGTAATTTGTGAGTAGTTATTACCAAAGAATAAACCTCTTCGGCATTTTTATAATCGCCGCTTGTCATGTAGATTTCACCTTTTACCTTTAAAATATCAATGTGATACTTTGGAGTTTTCTGTAATAAATCATCACACAAGGCTATCGCCTCTGAAAAATTCTTACGCTTCATGACAGTGTCTATCCCTGCAAATAACTGTTTTTTCTCTTCGACGGCCTTAATGCGCGCGACAAGCTCCTTAGTGGTAAATGGTTTTATAAGATATCCGTCCGGTTGATAATCCATCACGCCCATAACCAAATTTATTGTATTTTCAGCAGTTATCATCATAAACATTGTAGAATAACCAATTTTCTTTTTATATGCTAACTCTTCAAATATCTGATGGCCGTCCTTTTTGCCTTCTCCAAGGTTATAGTCGCAGAGGACCACATCATATGGCTTATTGGAAATTTTCCCTATTGCATCGTTTGCATCCTCGGTAATGTCTACCGATTTTGCGCCAAGAGTAAGAAGATTTCTTCTTAGGCTTTCTCTAAAGTCTTTGTAGTCGTCAATGATAAGAAATTTCTTTTCTTTTAGTACAGTCTCTACCGCCTGTTCTCGGTTATATACGGTTATAGCTATTTCCGGCCTCCTTTCGCTTCCTCTGTTCCCTAATACTTCATAAACATTATTCGGTATTAAAAATAAAAAACTTTATTTATTAAAGAAAAAAAGAGTCCGCATGTGAAAAATCAAAATTTTAGCATAGTTTGCTATAATACGTTTCATGTCAAGATTAATACTGATAACGCAGGGTGACCCTGGAGGAATTGGGCCTGAGGCAGCGCTTAGGGCATATCTCGCTTACAGGCCGCAAAGGGCTGTGTTTGTCGGTGATATTAATGTCATTAAGTATGCCATGAGGCTTATAAACGCTAATCTCAGGATACACACAGTTGAAAATCCCAGTGACGGGATTTTTGACGGCACAACCTTAAACTTAGTAAATGTTACGGTCGCAGGACAGTACGAAAAGCGTATGCCAACCAAAGAGGGCGGCCTGTTAAGCGGGCGATGTATAGAAAAAGCTGTGGAATTAATTCTAAGCGGAGAGGGAGAAGCGCTTGTCACAGCTCCGATTTCAAAAGAGGCGCTAAAACTTGCAGGCATACCTTATCCTGGCCACACTGAAATGCTTGCCGCGTTGACTCATACCGAAAACTTTGCCATGATGCTTGTTGGCGGCTCTCTTAGAGTTATGCTTGTTACAATCCATGAGGCACTGTCCAATGTGCCGCATCTCATTACAAAAGACAGAGTTCTTAAAACGCTCATTTTAGCCAATACCGCAGGTTACATGCTTGGCATAGACTCTCCTAAGATAGCGGTGTCAGCGCTAAACCCTCATGCCGGAGAGGCTGGTTTGTTTGGCAGGGAGGAGATAGTGGAAATCGTACCGGCTATAGAAGAGGCGGCACGGATGGGCATTGCCGCAACTGGTCCTTTTCCAGCCGATACATTGTTTTACAAAGCATACAGAGGACAGGTGGATATTGTGGTAGCAATGTATCATGACCAGGGGCTTATTCCGCTAAAAATGGCAGCTTTTGAAAGTGGTGTTAATATCACAGTAGGGCTACCCATAATACGGACGTCTCCTGACCATGGCACAGCCTACGATATTGCGTACAACTTAAAAAGTGCTGTTAATCCCCAAAGTATGTGCGAGGCTATGAGGCTTGCGGAAACTCTGAGGCCATATGCGCCAATAAATCTCTATGACTGAGAAGAATTTGAGCAGAAAGAAAACCATAAGACCAAGTAGCAGTCAGAAGTATAACAAGGCGGCAAGGAGAAAGCGACGGAGGCGTACTTTTAGTACGTTGAGGAGCTTTTGACGCATGCCAACGAAGTTAGACAATAGAATGCGGCTTGGTATAAGACAGTTTGTCAGGTTTGCGCTTATCGGAGCTTTAAATACCATCGTTGATATAGCAATCCTCAATCTTGAAACCTTTGTGACCGGCCTCAAGACGGGCACTCCCTTTGCCGTACAAAAAGCTCTGTCGTTTATTGTTGCCGTGATTTTTAGTTATTACCTTAATAAGAGATGGGCCTTTGAGTATAAATCTGAAAAGGGTTCTGGTGGGAAATTATCTCATTTTGTAGCCGTAAGTTTAATAGGAATGGCTGTTAATGTGGCATCAGCCTCGTTTGTCGTAAATGTTGTGAGGCCATGGTTAAATCTGATATGGATTGGAGATCAAATTTGGGTTAACATCGGTTCACTCTGCGGAACAGCCTGCGGATTGCTCTTAAATTTCCTGGGCTACAAGTTCTTCGTGTTTAAAGCTTAGTTTTGAACAGGATATAAGTGCGATAATTTTAGTGGACCCCTTACACAAAAAATAATTGTTATCTTTTTATAAAACCACAACATATAGAGTGGTAAAAAATACTGAGTATCTTATTTTATACACCGAGTCATTTTAGCAGGTATCACTTTTATTACGACTATGAAAAATCACTTGCATAGTTAGTTATTTGGGGTTAATTGGAGGGCTGATTAAAATGGATGAGAAAAAGCTCTTGAAGTTAATCAACGGAACGCATAAATTCGATGATAAAGAATTAGATTTATCGTTCAAATATCTAACACCACTTCCCCCTGATGTTTGGGAAACTAAATTATGTTACAAGAGCTCAATAATCAGATTAAAAATAATAATTAAAGGAACTATTCCTACTTCAAAGAAAACAAACTTAGTCTGCACAAAGTTAATTTCGTATATAAATTGGTTTTTGTGACCTTCAGAATTTGGCGGTGAAATCCCTCAATGGCCTTTGTCTTATAGGTAAGACTTCATATTTCCTGTGGATACTTGAAATAGTTTGAAAGCAACTGTAAAACCGTTCTTATTTTCTTTTCTT
>JADFYB010000235.1 GCA_015233245.1 Nitrospirota bacterium
TTTTTTTACATTTAATATATGAGCAACCTAATACCGAGTTGAGACCGTTGCAAAATTCCCAAAATGGGGGAAAAGTATTTCCCAATTAATACCGAGTAGCAGCCTAAAATATAATAATGATGAGATTACCACGTCGCTATCGCTCCTCGTAATGACGGATAGGTACGCCCACGCACAGCCCACGCCGTCATTGCGAACCCCCGCAGGGGGTGTGGCAATCTCATCCTTTTTCTATAACATTTTGTTATATTTTTGAACTCAACTTTGGTGTTATAATATTTTTGCAACGGTCTCGAGTTGCGTTCAAAGATATAAATAAAATACTGGATTCCTGCCTTCGCAGGAATGACAGGATAAGAACCACCCCTTTGTCATCCCGCACTTGTTGCGGGATCCAGTCCTTTTTCTCCACCATTACATTGTATTACCTTTTTGGCAGCTACTTTGTATAAAAGATTGCTCATATATTTAGAAGGTTAATTAGTCTCCATAAATAGCAATTACACATGTTATAGCCTTTAACATTTCACCTAACTGTGTAAAACGTGATAAAGAGTATGCGTCTAATTGCAAAAAAAAGGGTGGCACAACAGAGTTGACGTAGTGAGTTGGCAGTTGTTATACTGACATTAGCAAGCAAAACGAAGATGTGCTCTACTTTGGAGCATAGAGTCTTGCAGTTGCTTAAATGTAAGAGGAACTACAACTAATTTTATGGCAGACTGGGGACATAATAAAATACTTGAATATGCAATTTCCTCTTTGCTCAGGAAAAAATATAAAAATCTTGCCATCATTATAGTCTTCAGTATATTAATTGCCATAATAAGCTCAATACTGTTTCTTACCAATGCTTTTAAAGTAGAGGCGATGAATACCTTTTATGAATCTCCGGAGATAATTGTCCAGAGACTATCGGTTGGGCGGCATGATCTCATCCCGCTTAACTATGTTGATACAATATCCGCAATTGCAGGCGTTGGCAAAGTGCAACCCCGATACTGGGGCTACTACTACGACTCACTGACCCGAGCTAATTATACAGTTGTTGGTCTCACGAAGGAGTTGCCAACCCTTAAGCTCCTAAACGGCAAACTCCCTCAGGGCAAGGGAGAATGTGCCGTGGGTTTTGGTGTGGCAGAGCTTAGGAGGCTAAATTATAACGATAGTTTGTTTCTTACTTTAGGCGAAAGCAGAAGCGTTTCATTTAAAACTGTCGGGATTTTTGACAGCAAATCGGCAATGCTTACCAATGATTTGATAATTATGGATAAGGATGATCTGATTGATTTTTTCGATATTCCTAAAGACCGTGCCACGGATTTAGTTGTAGAGGTTTATAACGATACAGAGATTCAAACGGTTGCCCGAAAAATAGCGGGAGCGTTTCCTGATACCCGTGTGATACTTAAGGGCGACATAATTCGCACCTACGACAGCGTGTTTAACTGGCGGGGGGGAATGATTGTTACGATGTTTTTTGGAGCTCTGCTTGCGTTTGCTATTTTCGTATGGGATAAGGCAACGGGTGTAAGTGCTTCGGAAAAACAAGAGATAGGTATTCTTAAAGCTATCGGGTGGGAAACCTCTGACGTGCTTAAGTTAAAATTCTGGGAGGGTACGGTTGTCTCCCTTGTGTCGTTTCTTACTGGGCTGATTCTTGCCTACATACATGTGTTTTTATTTGGGGCAGTTCTTTTTGGACCGGTACTAAAGGGATGGTCGGTTCTCTTTCCTCCATTTCAACCCATACCGTATATTAATATCTATCATGTGTTTTCAATTTTCTTTCTGACAGTTGTTCCCTATGTGGTAAGCACAGTGGTGCCTTCGTGGAAGGCTGCGATAACTGATCCTGATACAATTATGAGGATGTAGGCAACTGGATATTTTGGTAAATGTAGAAGGCGTCTCTAAAGTGTATAACTCAGGGCTGCCTGATGAGATGAGAGCACTTACGGACATCTCTTTTGAGGTTTTTAGGGGGGAGTTTGTAGTGTTTAAGGGCCCAAGCGGCTCAGGGAAAACCACGCTATTAGCTCAAATCGGCTGCATGTCCCGTCCAACCTCAGGAAAAATCACAGTGGGGCAAAGGGATGTGGCAAAACTCCCTGAGCGGTTTCTTACAGAGATAAGAAGAAGCACTTTTGGTTTTATATTCCAGCAATTTAATCTCATAAAGGGTATCACCGTGCTGGAAAACGTAATGCTACCGCTTTATCCTCTTACAATTCCTTATTCAGAGATAAAAGAGCGCGCTAACAAAGTGTTAGAGCAGCTAAATATAATCCACAAAAAGGATTTTAAAACCAAACAACTCTCAGGAGGTGAGCAGCAGCGGGTGGCTATTGCGCGTGCTCTGATAAACAACCCCGAAATCATCCTTGCCGATGAACCCACTGCCCACCTTGACACTAAACTATCCACCGATCTTATTGAAATCATTCACAATCTTAACCAGCAAGGGAAAACTGTTATAATCGCTTCTCACGATCCCCTGATATATGATTCACCTTATGTGATGAAAACGGTGGAAATGAGAGATGGTTTACTTAAAGAGGTTGTAATAAGGTGATACTTCACCCCGGAGTGCTTGCCCTACTGCTCTCATCAGCCATTGTGTCTGTCATGGCGCTTTTTGCGGCTTTTGTAGGCGCATCCATAGCAAAGCACTGGGACATTACCAGCAGTTCAGAGCTTCAGCTGACGCTTGAAAAAAAAACCTATCTTGTTGCAACCATTATTAACACAGCTTTAGCAATTGAAGTGCTGTCGCTTTTTCTTTTTGTGTTTACCGCTGATGACATACACAAGCTGTTTTTGGGTGCAATGTGTGCCACCGGCTCTCTTAACGCTAACCCTGTCGGATGGTATGTTTTATACATCAAAATCCTGACTTTTCTGATTTCATCGGCATGGCTTTTTATCAACTACATAGATCAAAGGTGCGAAAACTATCCTCTTGTCAAGTTTAAGTATAAACTCCTGTATGTTATTGCTCCATTGATACTGCTTGACTTTATTCTGACACTTGACTACTTTAGCGGTTTGAAACCTGAGATGGTAACCACCTGTTGC
Source organism: Nitrospirota bacterium (assembly GCA_015233245.1). GTDB lineage: Bacteria > Nitrospirota > Thermodesulfovibrionia > Thermodesulfovibrionales > Magnetobacteriaceae > Magnetomonas. The sequence continues at coordinate 3,079 of JADFYB010000235.1, forward strand.
AGCTCGCTATTTAGTGGCGATGAGAAAAGCGTGGCCTCTGCCCTTGCCGCTTTACCGGTAAGGCCGATGATGTATGTGTTTTACATTGCTACGTTTATCATGCTCACCTCATTAATCGTCTCACTAAAAACAAAAGCTGCGGTTTTTAAATATTTACTCTTTGCGTTTTCAGTTCCATATCTGCTAATGTCTTTTGCATCAGTCGTATCCTTTATTTCGATTTACTACTATGAGCTTCCCACCCATCACTGCCCGTTTGATCTGTTGCAGGGACAGTACAATTATGTCGGCTACCCTCTGTATGCAGGGCTTTTTGGCAGCGTGGCTTTTACAATGGGCACAGGCATTGCGGAGTTTTTCAAAACTCTGCAAGGTACAACCGAGGTAATAGAAAAAGCACAAAAAAGGTGGGCTCTGCTTGCAGTTATCTTTTTGATTGTTTTTGCGACTTTATCCGTATGGCCGGTTTTGTTTACATCGTTTACGCCCTTTTAGTTGTTGCAGGGCAATCGCATTAGCAAAAAAATTATTATTACACTTTTAAAAGAACATTTTGCTTGACATTTCAGTTTTTAATTTGTATAGTGTAGGCGTAAATATTCAATTAATTTTTTCAGGGATGGAGCAGCTATGTTTATGAAATATCGGATTCGTAATCGAAATGGCGTTGTTTTTGCTTCACACTCTCTCTTATAACCCGCTTATAACTTTCCTTACAATAATTCCTTATAGTAAAAGAATTTTTCTCCCTCATTTTAGATACTATCTCTATGGAGTTTTTAGTATGAATTTGTTTCTAAATGAAATAAAATGGCAGCATAGTTGCTAATGATCTTTAGGAGGTGCTTATGAAAAAGATTTGGATTTTAAGCTTCTTTTGTTTTATGTTGCTTATGCAAATTTTTCTATCTAATGTTTATGCTGCAACACTATATGACGATTTTAGTGGTAGTAGTGTAGATACTACTAAATGGAGTACAGCGACAAGTAGTG
>JADFYB010000044.1:0-14854 GCA_015233245.1 Nitrospirota bacterium
TTGTAGCATTCTCATAAGCCAATGAAAGCGTTGAGAAGGAATTTGGCTTTGACCTTGCTCATGCTGAGGATATTACTTTTAATTTGAAAATTTCTGATTTTACCACTGCTTCAAACATAAGGAATGCTATAAACGGTTTTCTTGGCGGCAATTATGCCACCACCCCGGACCCATCCTCAGTGAAAGTTAAGATTCCGCCCAAATATACCAACAGAGTTGTAGAGCTTGTCAATCAACTTGAATCCCTTGACGCTAACACTGACAACAGAGCTAAAGTCATTGTAAATGAACGAACCGGAACAGTAATAATTGGCGAAAATGTTAAGCTCCACCCGGTGGCAATAGCACACGGGGATTTAACAATAGAGGTGAAGTTCCCTGCGCCACAAATGGAGCCTGGAGCTGTTGTGCAGCCTGCGGCAGCTATAGACATTAAAGATAAAAATGTGGCACTTACAAAAATCACCGGCTCAACCCTCAGTGAGATTGTCGCAGCCTTGAATAAACTTGGCGCTACCCCACGAGATCTTATAGCCATACTCCAGTCGTTGAAGGCATCCGGCTCACTCACTGCCGATTTGGAGATAATATAGTATGCCGGTAGGCGGGGTGGATTCTTTCGGCGCGTTACAACAACTTAAGGGGAAAAAGGACGGGAAGTCGGTTAAAACCGTAGCCTCTGAGATGGAGGCACTCTTTATCGAGCAAATGCTAAAGTCCATGAGACAGACAGTAAAGCCAATGTTTGGAAAAGGCTTAGGAGGCGATGTGTTTATGGGAATGTTTGACACTGAGCTTTCCCGCGAATTTGCCAAAAGAGGCCTTGGTTTGCAGGACATGATTGTTAAGCAGCTTAATATGAAAAATGAAATTCAGGGAAAAAATATCGAAACAGACGAGGATGTCTAAAGAATAACTCTCAAAGTGCCGATAAAGTGGTAACGGGATTAAGAGGGGACGATAAAATGAGTGCAGGAGGCATGTGATGAAGATTTACGGCAATAAACCACCTGATGCTACTGAGGCAACCGGCAGCAGGAAGGCAGTCCGAACGTCAAAGGACACTAATACCGGTACGGGCAGGGCCGCAAGCGATATGGTCAATATATCGGATCGGGGACGCGCAATTGAGGATATTAAGGGTACCATAGCCACGCTGCCAGAGAGCCGCGATGAAAAAGTTGCAGCGGTAAGCGGTGCTATAAATGACGGCACTTATGAGGTATCCCCTGAAAACATAGCGTCAAAGATGCTTCAAGAGGCGATGTGAAAAAATATGTGGCAGACATAAAAAAGGTTCTCCTCAGCCAGTTACAAGGCTATCGGAGTCTTTTTAGTCTTCTTACCAGAGAGAGGGAGAGCCTTGTTGATTTTAATGAACAGGCAGTTGAGCAGCTTTCTAAGGAAAAAGATACGTTAATACTGAAGTTACGGCTTTTAGAGGATGAGCGAATACGATTAGTGAAACGGCTTACAAATGAAATATATCTTCGGTCTCCTGAGTTGAAAGAACAGATTACAGGCTCATCAACACCTGCAGATTTTAATTTAGCGAAATTAGCTGAATTAACCGCCGATAACGAATTTATGGAGATACGTGCAAGTTTAAAGTCATTACTTCAAAGCCTTGATGAACTGAATAGTTTCAACAGGGTACTGATAGACCGTTCCCTTAGCTATGTGAGAAACAACCTGAACTTGCTTAATTCACTGGGGTCAGCACAGCTTAAAAAAGACAAGACAGGTATGTTTCTAACCAGGGAGGCCTAAGAAGTGTCTGTCATCAGTCTTCTTTATACAATCAGCAGTGGCCGCAAAACTACAACACTATCATCGCTAACTGATATCTATATAATGCAGGTGAAATTATGGGCGTAAGAATGTCTCAATTTTTAACAAACGACAGAGTTACTTATAGTTTACAGAGTAACTTTGGAAAACTCTTTAATACGCAGGAACAGATAGCCTCGGGGCTTAGAATTAACCGCCCCTCAGATGACACCGTAGCCGAGTCAAAGGTTCTGGATTATAAGCTTACTATAAATGATAACGGCCAATTTCAAAGAAATATGACTGATGCCAAAGGTTTTTTAGACGCCTCAGAAACTGCTATGAACACCTTAACCGATAACCTGCAACGCTTAGATGAACTCATCGTAGATGGCACAAACGGTTCAAGAGGGCCCTCTGACAGAATTGATATAGGGCAGGAGGTTTCCACTATAAGACAGGGTATCTACCAGCTTGCCAACACAAAGTATGAGTTACGTAATATTTTCTCCGGCCAAAAGGTTAATCAACAGGCCTTCAGCACCTCAGGGAGTGCATATATTTTCAATGGTGATGGCAAACCCATTAATGTGGATATAAACTACACAGCACGGATTACAGAGAATATAACCGCCTCAACAGCATTTATGATTTCTATGCCTACAACTCAGACCATCAGACTGGATAACGGTACCTTTGCCCACTACATACCGTCTAAAAAGACTATAGGACAATCAGTCATGGTGGGATCAGTTCCCACAATTCAAAATTATCAGGTGCCGCAGATTACTATTACTGTAAGCACATCGTCTAATCCTACGGCGGCAGGCAGCGTAATAAGTTCCTCGTCATTTACAAACTACATGGAAATGGTTGAGGGTGTGGAAAATGCCTTTAACTCTAATAATGTTGATATGATGCAGGCGTATCTGAAACCAATACAGTTGGCCCTTGATAACACAGCCACAGTGAGAGCAACAATAGGTGCAAGGGCAAATTACATAGATAGAACCAATAACGCACTTGACGATACCACTATGCAAACACAGGAGGTACTGTCAAACTATCAGGATGCCGACATTGCAAAGGTAGTCTCTGATCTGTCGAAGTCCGAGCTTGCCATGCAGGCTTTGAGGCAAAGTTCATTCCAAATAATGTCAGAATCACTTTTGAATTATCTGAAATAACTTAATATAGAGAAAGTGTGTAATATTGTGTTAAGCTAAGGCTGATTTAGTAGGAGCAGTTGGAGTGGTAAAGAGTAATCCTTAGAGAGGTCAGCGAGGGAACGTTGACTGGACGGTAACGGAGGGCAAGATGCTCGTGTTGACAAGGAAGTCAGAGGAAGCCATAAAGTTGGGCGACTCTATTACCATAACGGTGGTAGAGATAAAGGGTAACAAAGTCAGACTTGGGATAGAAGCACCGACGGGGGTACGAATCTACAGGCAGGAACTCTATGAGAAGATAAAAGCAGAGAACATTCTTTCTGTCGGCCTGGGTGTGACGGAATTTGATGAGATAAAAAATGTCCTTGGATAAGATAGAAGAAAATAGCCCGGATAGTAATACTATACGGATAGTTACAACCAGATTTGGCACAATTGAGCTGGAAAGCTCAAAGGTGATTAGTTTTCCTGAGGGGATACTTGGCTTTCCGAACCTTAAACGCTACGTGCTGATGGACTATAAGGATACAGAGATTAAGTGGCTTCAGGCAGTGGATGATCCCGATATTGCCTTTATTGTTACCGATCCAGCGGTTCTGATGCCGGGCTTTTCTATAGTGTTAGACCCAATGACTAAGAAATTCCTGGACCTGGAAAACCCCGAGGATTTACTTGTGCTTGTAATAATAAGGGTTGAAAACGGCAAAGTAATAGCAAATTTTCTGGGCCCTTTGATTTTTAATGCAACACTGATGAGAGGAGTACAGGTTGTTTTGGATAAAGACATAACCGGAACGGCCACAAAGAGCAGGTTTTCATAAATGATAAACACTATCGTGTTGCCAAATGTGGATAACATGGTGCTGTTTAGACCATCTGAGGGAAAAGCCATGTCGCTTTCCCTTGGGGATTTGCTAAGTGCAGACGTGCTCGATATAATAGAGTCTGGCATGGTGTCCCTGCGGATAACTCCCCCAGTTGGTAAAGCTATGGATTCTCAGGCTGCTACCTTGCTTGTATATACCAATGTACCCTTGACAGAGGGCGACAAGATAAATCTTGAGGTAGTTGGCACAGGAAAAGAGGTCAAGCTCAGGTTTTTGGGAGTTGAACAAAAGTCCGACAATGTGGAGACCACAAGCAAGGACCCGGTAAGCGCTAAAGTTAATGAAACTGTCAAACAACTCTCAGATGCCCGTATTGACACGTCTGATTTTCAAGTTTTAAAAAATATGCTTTCTAATTTGCCACAGAGTATTAAAAATACTTTTCCGGAGATTGGCCGCCTTCTTCAAACAATGCCTGATGTGAAAGATTTAACCATGTCTGCACTGAAGGCAAACATTGAAAACTCAGGGGTCTTGTTTGAAACGAAAATAAAAGATGTGGCTTTAAAGGAAAGTACCGGAGTTAAAGAACTGATTGGAGAGGCTTTGCAAAAAGCGGTTGAAGGGACGGAAAACCTTGATCTTAACGATACTCTAAGCAACACACTGGATACTTTCATCTCTAAGGCTGAAACTTTATTAACTCAGAGTTCCCAGTTACCAAGCCCTCAAACAACAGCTGCACAAACAAACGCTGCACAACTGCCTGCTGCACAAGCCAGCACCCAGGCAAACTCTGCACAAGCAAACCCAACACAAGTAGCTCCACAAGCAAACGCCACACAACAGCCCGCACCACAAGTATCTGCCGCACAGGTTGATATGATTGAGGCACTGCCAGAACTTAAAAACATATTGTCAGATTTAAAGTCACTGGTTGGACAGGCGGACAAACAGGCTCACAGCTTAAATGAAAAAGAGCTCGTAGTTGTGATAAAACAGCGGTTGGATGAGGCAGTGTCACTAATAGATAAGCCTGCAACTGGTAAAGAAAAACTTGATCTATCTCATGACCAGAAGGCATTGCTTTTGAAAGCAAAAGACATTGTGGAGCAGGATAGAATAGGAGTGGTGCTACGCCATAGCGGTGCATCAAAAGATGAGATAACCAGTACAATAGATAAATTCTTAAAAAACATAGAGCACTACCAGATAAACTCACGAGCCAACGATACGATATACACGTTTTTACCTTTTTCGTGGCCTGAGATGAAAGACGGACAGCTGCTTTTTAAAAAGAACAAGTACCATGCTAAAAAGTCTTTCTCGTGCGATATAAACCTTGACCTTGGCAGCATGGGTAAACTCACGGTATCTACAACGGTTTCAGAGGGGAGTTTTTTTATATCTTTCCATGCCGAAAAAAAAGAAACCACAGAGTTAATTGCTAATAACAGGACCGAATTAGAAAATCGTTTCCATAATGCCGGACTTTCTCTGAAAGTGATTAACATAGGACAAAAGAAAACACTAAACATAACGGAAAATTTAAAAGAACAGGGATTAAACCTCAGGGTTTAAATTTTTACAGTGGAAGAGAAACGCCAAAAAGCAGCAGCACTTAAGTACAAACCAACAGACGGCAGTGCTCCGCGTGTTGTGGCAAAAGGCAGCGGCCTCATGGCACAAAAGATTCTTGATGTTGCCAAAGCACACGGCGTTCCTATTAAAGAGGACAAACAACTCGTTGAGATCCTTTCCGCACTGGATTTGTACAAGGAAATCCCGCAGGAACTGTACAAGGCTGTTGCCGAGGTTCTTGCATTTATTTATTCACTAAGCAAAAAAAACGCACCAAAGCCGCCGGGTTCCCCTTAGTGTTTTCTCTTGATGCTGCTTGGTATCAGGCATGACAAAATATCTTTTAGGAGCCGCACATTATCAGCCGTAAATTTCATGTCTTTATAAAATATCTGCTGGAATTCCAGAGCAAATCTCATGGCTTCAGTTTTTAACTTTTTATCGTCTATTGACAGGACAAATTCCTGTAATCCTTCGCTGCTTTTTTTCACAAAACCTCGTTTGCTTAGCCTTAAATAAAACTCCGATATTAATCTTTCCTCAACTGTTTTTCTCTTTACCAGTAAATGATAACCAACAAAAAAAACTATTGGCATAAGCGCTAAATAAAACCAGCCAGGTTGGATTTCCTTTAGCTTAATGTTAAAGACCGGTTTTTCTACGGCAATTCTCAGCTTGTTAAATATGCTTAACTGTTTATCAAAGTTATAGTTAATTACAAGAGAGTTCCAGTAGTAGTTGATGCTGTCGGCAATCAGGCGGTAGGAGGAAAGTTCAGCTTTTTCAGCTAAAAGGGGATTAGAGCTAAGCGGTGGGGTTGGGTCGTATCTTACCCACCCTGTTCCCTCAACGAATGCCTCCACCCATACGTGGGCATTTTTTTGGAGCACTATGTAATATTTCCCGACATTATTATAAACTCCGCCCTTGTAGCCTCCTATAACATTGGCTGGAATTCCTGCCGCTCTTAACATAAGAGCCATGGCTGAGGCAAAGTACTCACAGTTGCCACTTCTTTTCTTAAACAGGAAATCAGACATGGGAGTGTCTGAGGTTGGAAGTTTATCAAGCGAATAAGTATAAAGACCGGAGTGCAGATACCTGTAGATGGTCTTTATCGCATCATCTGTGCTGCGGCCTCCGGTCAGGGATTTAGCCAAAGATAGAATTTGTGGCGGCAGATTGTCAGGAAGTTGAAGGTACCTATTATTTGGTACTGAGCGAGTATTGCTGCTTTGTGGGACTGAAATTTTTGAAATCACATCGTACTTTATCATGGTCTTAACGGTATCCCTGAGAGAGACGGTAAAATCCTCTGAAATTCTTGAACCCCTGTAGCTTACCGATACCGGCCTGTCCAGTGCAAAGAGAAACTTATTGTCAAAAGGTTGCAGGTAAATAGTCTGAAGGACGGCTTTTCCCCCCTGAAGAGTGTTTTTATTTCCAGGTTTTTCATCCTCTCTGAGACTTGATTTCCATGTTAAGCCGTCAAAGTGGTCAAACACTATGCCACGCCAGTACAGAGATTGTTCATCAACAGGGTCCATGCCAGCCCTAAATACGGGGCTTGTGTCAAGCTGAATATTTGACACACTGCCAAGGGTAATAGTGTCGGAAAAGCCTGATTTTCCAACCTGTCCATGGTTTAGAAATCTGAGGAACTGGTAATTTGTTCTGGGAAGTATCATAAATATAACTACTGTAAGAGGAATTGAGGCAAGCGGTATGAGAGTGGCCCGCTTTACTATTTTAAAAAAAGACGCCCTATCTATGATTAACTCCGGCGACTCAGTGTGATACGTAAGAAGCACAATTGAGACCGCAGTCAGAAAAAACATGACTACAAAAAACAGAAAAAAAGTAAAATCAATTGAGAGCAACGCTGAGCCCATAAGCACAAAAACCGAGATAAGATATATCTGCATGTAGTCTCTGAATTTCTTTTCTTCAAGAAATTTCATGGCAAGAAGTATAATCAGCGCCTCAACTGACGGCTCAACTATATCCTCTGTCATAACCCTGTAAACCGACACTGCTATTACTATAACTGAAACCAGATTTATCGCAAGCCGTGAGATGTGGGAGGGGTTTTTGAAGTCAAAATAAAAAGCCAGCGCAAGCAACGCTATAAAGGCTGCGGGAAATACAGGTGAAATATGGGTAAAGACGGAGAAAAAGGCTGTCAGAGCTGTTGCATAGGCAGAGATTTTTACGGCGCTCTTAAAGCGGATATGTGGTGCACCAACTGCCATTGTGGTCAGCTCTTTACTTTGAAACTTGCCTCATCGTTAAGAATGTTGAGAATGTCATCCGGGGCAAGTTCTGGTGTAAATAAAGTCCCCTGCACTGCATCACAGTTAACGGCACGGAGAAATTCAAGCTGCTCATTGGTTTCAACGCCTTCTGCAATCACCTTAAGGCCTAAGGTGTGTGCCAGCGCTATTATGGCTTTCGCTATGGCCGAATAGTCGCTATCCACGGTTATGTTATTTATAAATGTTTTGTTTATTTTCAAAGCATCCGCCGGAAATCTCTTAAGGTGGCTTAAAGAGGAATACCCTGTACCAAAGTTATCAATGGTTATTGAAAATCCGAGATTTTTTAGTTTTTTCAATATTGAAATAGACTGTTCAACGTCTGTCATTACAGTGTTTTCATTTAGTGTGATATCTATCAGTGTCGGATTGGCTCCGGTCTCTTTCAGTATTACTTGAAATACATCCAGGAGTTCACGGTGTCTGAACTGGCTTTCAAGAATTTTTATTGACACTGCTATGTGGTTAAAACCCATATCGGCCCACTCTTTACTTACCGTACAGACCTGCCTGAATACCATCTTACCCAGAGATAAAATCAACCCGGATTCCTCAGCTATTGGGATAAACTCAGAAGAGGGCACATAACCGGACTTTGAGCTTATCCACCGCACTATTACCTCCATCCCCATGATGTTGCCAGTGTTGATACCCACCTGCGGCTGATAGAGCACCGAGAACTCATTAGTCTGAAGCGCCTTTCTCAGCCTGTTTTCGAGATTGAGTCTGTGTACTGAGCGTCTGTTCATTGATGGAGAGAAAAACTGGTAATCCCCGCGCCCGTGCTCTTTCACCTGATAGAGGGCAATGTCAGCGTTTTTAAGCAGTGTGACAATATCGTCGGTATCGGCGGGGAACACACTTATTCCAATACTTGCACCCACTGAACACTCGTGGTATCTGATAAAAAAGGGCGCCGAAAGCGATGTAATAATCTTTGCGGCCAGCCGTGAGACATCATCTGACTTCTGGAGGTTTGTCATTATCACTGTAAACTCATCCCCTCCCATTCTGGCAACAGTATCGGATTTCCTTGTGCATAACTCAATTCTGCCGGCAGCCTCTTTTAACAGCAAATCCCCAATGTCATGTCCCAGTGTGTCATTTATTCTCTTAAACCTGTCCAAATCTATAAACAAGAGAGCCAACATTGTATCATGCCTCCGGGCTTGTTCCATAGCCTGAGTCAGTCTGTCATTAAAGAGCATTCGGTTGGGTACATTGGTCAGAATATCGTAGTGCGCCAATTTATGCAGTTTTTCCTCTGTTTCATTTCTTATCATGGCACTTACAAATATCTCACTTACCATCTTTATGACAACTATCTCCTCCTGCTGCCACCGCCTGTACTCAGTTTCAGAGGCAATGGCGATTAACCCTATTTTTTTCTCGCCATATACAAGAGGAGCAATGATAACAGAGTAAACCCCTTTAGGTATAAACTCATTTGCTGCCTCTAAGGGTTTTGAATTCGTTTTATCATAAAAGGTTATTCTGCTGTCATTAGCTATGAGCCTAAACCACTGAAGTGTGTCGTTATCTAAGACATTTGCAGAATCGGTATGCCGCCATTGATGGACTATGTTGTCACCATCGTTATATACGATAAGATATGCGCACCCGGCCTCTAATGTTTCAGCTATCCGCTCAAGTGATCTCTTCATTTCATTGTAAAGTTCTGAGGCAGGTATGCTTATTAAACCGGCTGAGACTGAGGCAACAAGATTTTCCAAAGTGACACGGTAACTTAATTTATCCGACAGGGTTTTCATCGGTGTTATATCCCGTGAGGTAAAAACATATCCTGTCAGTTGGCCTTTGTTATTTTGTATGCAAGAAATTCTGGATTCAAGAAACATATTCTGGCCGTAAATTGTCCTTCTGTGAACATAGGAAACTTCGCCGTCTTTTTTGACCCTTTTTATAGCCTCTGATAATTTATCAGGAATAACAAGCTGCTTGTTCTGAATTTCCAGGAAGCTTGTCCCCAACGCCTCCTCAACACTGCAATTAAAAAGCTGAGCTGCCATGGGATTATAATAAATTATACGATACTCAAGATCGCAAGCAACCACTGCCGCATCCAGTGAACAACGTAGAATATCATCAAGAAAACATGCTTTTATCTTTTTGTTAAATATTCTCCTGTCCTCTTTTTATATGATAGTACGCAATAATCTTAAACAAACCATCCTCCACTTTATTGCCTGCCGCTGACCAGGGCATCAACAACGAGGGGGTCAGCGAGGGTGCTTGTGTCGCCGAGATTTTCAAGTTCACCGTGCGCGATTTTCCTCAAGATTCTTCTCATTATTTTTCCACTTCTGGTCTTAGGTAAAAATGGTGTGAATTGAATCTTATCCGGTACCGCTATGGGGCCGATAACTGTTCTAACATGTTTTGCAAGCTCATGTTTTAGCTCCTCAGTGGGAACTATTCCTTCATTAAGAGTGACATACACGTAGAGTGCCTCGCCTTTGATATCATGAGGATACCCTACAACTGCTGCCTCAGCTACGTATTGGTGGCTAACCAGGGCCGATTCCACCTCGGCAGTTCCTATGCGGTGTCCTGAGACGTTTATAACGTCATCAATGCGTCCCATAATCCAGAAGTCACCGTCTTCGTCACACCTTGCTCCGTCACCAGTAAAATAAACACCCGGAAAACGTGAGAAATATACCTCTTTTACACGTTTATTCTCCGGGTCACCGTAAGTGCCTCTCAGCATTCCCGGCCACGGGGCTTTTATTGTAAGGTACCCGCCCTCATTTGCACTTGCTGCGGTCCCATCCTCTTTAAGTATCACTGGGTTTACGCCAAAAAATGGCCTGCTGGCTGAGCCAGGCTTAAGCGGCATGGCTCCAGGCAGCGGAGTTATCATTATACCTCCGGTTTCAGTCTGCCACCATGTGTCCACAATTGGGATTTTTCCGCCTCCCACAACTGCGTGATACCACATCCATGCCTCAGGGTTTATTGGCTCACCAACTGTGCCAAGAAGTCTCAACGATGAAACATCATGGCAGTGTACCCATTTATCGCCCTCCCGCATAAGAGTACGGATAGCAGTAGGGGCTGTGTAAAAGACGTTAACACCGTATTTTTCCACTATTTTCCAAAAGCGCCCTGGATCAGGGTAGGTTGGTATGCCTTCAAAGAGCACTGTTGTGGCGCCGCTGCTAAGTGGACCATAGACTATGTAGCTGTGGCCGGTTATCCAGCCGGCATCGGCAGTGCAAAAGAATATATCCTCAGGACGATTGTCAAATATCCACTTAAATGTCAGGGTTGTATAAAGCAGGTAGCCTCCGGTTGTGTGCAGAACCCCTTTAGGCTTTCCGGTTGAACCGGATGTGTAGAGGATAAACAGAGGATCCTCGGCATCCATCCACTCAGGGGGGCAAGATGAGGTTATATCCGCTGCTCCCATCTCATCATGCCACCAGAGGTCTCGTCCAGCTTTTATAGAAACATCCGGAGAAGACATCATCTGAACCTTAACCACTATCATTTTTTTAACACAGTCGCAGAGGGTTACGGCCTCATCAGCATTGCTTTTAAGAGGCACAAGTTTACCGCCTCTTGAGCCAAAATCTGCTGTTATCACAAGTTTTGCTCCACAATCTATAATCCTGTCTCTTAGGGCCTGAGCGCTAAAGCCCCCAAAAACAACGCTGTGGATTGCCCCTATACGTGCACAAGCAAGCATAGAGATTACTATCTCAGGCACCATCGGAAGATATATCATCACACGGTCGCCCTTTTGCACTCCATGCTTTTTTAACACATTAGCAAAACGATTCACCTCCGTGTATAACTGCTGGTAGGTGTAGGTTTTATTTATTATACCGTAGTTTGACTCCCAAATTATTGCCGCCCTGTTCCTAAGCGGCGAGTTGACGTATCTGTCAAGACAGTTATATGTCACATTTAACTTTCCACCTTCAAACCATTTCACTGAGGGCTTATTGAAATCACACTCAAGCACTTTGTCCCATTTTTTAAACCAATGGATGTGCTCCTGTGCCATATCTGCCCAAAATCCCTCAGGGTCATTTATTGATCGAGCATAGAGCTCCTCATACTGTTTCATTGTTTTTATGCAGGCTTTATCTGAAAACTCCTGAGGCGGGGGAAATACCCTCTTTTCCTCCATCAGTACCTCGATGTTTTTCTTATCAGTCATTTGCTCAATTCCCTCCAGAGAGTTAAATTGTAACGAATGATACTATGGTATCTTACATAACATTTATTATACATTAAAATGAACGAAAAATAGCGCAATTTTGACATAAGTTACAGAGCGGCTTAAATCTATTTAGCGTTTAAAAAAGCAATCTGATAAGAGAGGTGTTATAAACGATTTATTTCTCTTTGCTGCTACTTGATGCACCAGTTGTCAGTTCGGAGAGTGAGGCCACTTTCGTGTAACCTTTTGGTACGACAAACATAGAGGATTTAGCTCCGCCTGTTACAATGTTTCTTAACTGAGCCGTGACAATGGTTGATTTCCCTTCACTGTCTTTTGTTTCATATTCATAACGAATAATTAAATTTCCTAAATCCACGGCCTCCCATATCATAGCCTCAAGTTTTTCATTGGGTTTGTCGTTTCTTGAAAAAACCGCATCATATCTTTCACACTTGTGCCCAGCTATTGTCTGAGGCCCTATTGGTTTTTTCTCCACCACTAAATCATTTCCATACATTGGCGCAAGTGTGGTTTTCAACGGTTCTTCCACGTACTTTTTTGTTTTTGTGGATAAATAGATGATTTTTTTTTCGTCTGCTGAAAGTATTGTAACAAGTCCCTGCGCATTCTGTGTTTCAATACGGGTTTTGGTGCCCATTTTGGCTATACTCATAGTTAAGTCTGTAATGGCCATTTCAGCGGTAAAATTCTCAGGCAGGACAGCTACAGCCAGGGTACTTGATGCCAAAATCGGAATTAAAAATACAGCAAGATAAACTACAGCTTTTTTCACTGGCTGTCCCTCCTTACAAAAACGCTTTAGTTTATCTTTGGTTTTTCAATAAGCGGATTTTCATTTCTTTTGTCGGCTTTGTTATTTTTTATATGCTCAACGAAATTGCTATGAGAGACGGCTCCCTTGCTGTCAGTAGCCACAATTTTACAAAACTCGCATTTTGAACACATAAGCGTTACCTTTTCAACAAAATTCTTACCCTTGATAAGCTCGTTATTTAAAATAGTGTCTTTTACAAACATACAACCGCGCCCTGCGCACACTCCGCCCAGGTATCCGTCAGCATCAACAAAAATGGAGGCAGGACACTGACCGGAAAAACCGCACTTCTGATATTCCCAGCAGTTCAGGAGCTTTGTCATATCATCGTGAACATTTACCTTTTTGATATTGTGTTTTTTGAGTGTCTCTATCAGTGCATCATCCAGCACCACACCGCACTCAACCAGCGGTTCTGAACCGGACTGAGAGAAGATGTTATCGGCAACAACCATTCCTTTTTTTAAACCGAATATGTTGACCTCTTTTGGTTTTTTAAACCCGAAAGAATCATACAAGACTGCATAAAGGCTTTCAGGCGTAAACGGTCTTATAATTACATCAGTTACCGATGCCGATTCTTTGATGCTTTTGACCTCAACAGCCGTTAATTCAGGAGGCAGCACCACCAGAATTTTCAAAAATGGGTATTTGGCAAAGATTTCCTCAGTGTGTTTTAAAATAGGGTCAAACACCAACGAGTCCACGATAAGATAATTACAAGGGTCGGCCTCCAGAGCCCTTTTTAAATCTTTAACTCCCTTGTATGCTTTCAGAGTAATGAGGCTTTTAAAGTCATTTTTCAGACTCCAGCGTATGGGATGATCGACATCCTCAGACACACACATAAAGAATACCTTCTTAGTAACAGGTGTTAATACTTTTTTAGCCATTTGTTAATTATAGCATGTTTTTAGGTTAATTTTCTTTGTAAATTATCAGTATGATATGAAAGTTTAGAATCTCCGATATTGAATCCCCTTAGGATTGCCTCAAGTGACTTTGAAAAATCTCTAAGTTGAGCTGCTAATCTGTTTATAGTTTCCGTGGTATCGGTTGTGTCTCTGGAAACATTCGCAATAGTTTCGATATTTGATGTTATCTGGTTTGATACCTCAGACATCTCTGAGGTTGCAGTGGCTATCTGATGAGCCATCTCCTTAAAACTATCCACACCGCCTACAATATCATGAAGAGCGTTGCCTGCTTCACGCGCATATTGTACTCCAACCTGCACCCTCTTTGTGCCGTTATCCATAGAGTTTACAGCAGCCTGAACCTCGTTTTGAATTGCGGTTATCATTGTGCTTATCTCCGATGTGGCACTGCCGGTTCTTTCGGCAAGTTTTCTTACCTCATCGGCAACAACAGCAAACCCTCTCCCCTGTTCACCGGCCCGGGCAGCCTCTATGGCAGCATTTAGTGCCAGCAAATTGGTCTGATCAGCTATGTCTCTGATTACACCTATTATCTCCCCGATTTGTTTTGACCTCTGGCCAAGAGAGGATATCAGCGAGGCCGACTCATTTACCACATCTGCTATCGCATTAACCTCATTTACTGCCTTAAGCACTATATCCTCGCCTACTTTTGCCGTTTCACTTGTTTCTTTTGCCGAGGCCTCTATGTGGACAGCGTTTTCTGCTATGTGGACTACTGTTTGAGACATCTCCTCAGAGGCGGCAGCTATTTGTGTTGCCCTCTCCGTCTGTTCAGACACTCCCCGGGCCATCTGCACAGAGGATTCATTTAACTGTTCGCTAACAGTCATTATGTTTTTTGATGAATCAAATATACTATTTAAAAGACCGCCCAACCGCTCTGCCATTAAAGTTATAGAAGCCAGAAGTTTGCCTATCTCACCCCCAACTCCGGCATCTATCCGTACAGTTAAATTACCACGGGATATTTCCTCAGAAATGTCCACAATACTGTCTATGGGCCGTATAACTGTCTTTTTTATAGCCCACAATATAAATGCTATAAATACCAGAAATAATGCCACTACGCAGGTGGATACATAAATTAACAATTTTTTGTACATTTCACTTAGATCACTTAAGGGATAAGCGGCTACAATTTTAAAGTCCCAGGCAGGGAACATTTTCTCAACTATAGACCACTTGTCATCTTTAGAGGCTATTAATTTTTCTATTTTTTCC
>JADFYB010000044.1:14954-20625 GCA_015233245.1 Nitrospirota bacterium
CCGCTATTTATCGCTTTGATGGCTTTACCATCGGGGTCTAAGATTGTGCCTATTGCCCTGGAACCATCGCTTTTTTTCACGTTTGTAGATATCC
Organism: Nitrospirota bacterium; assembly: GCA_015233245.1. Taxonomy (GTDB): domain Bacteria; phylum Nitrospirota; class Thermodesulfovibrionia; order Thermodesulfovibrionales; family Magnetobacteriaceae; genus Magnetomonas. The sequence goes on from JADFYB010000044.1 coordinate 15,049, forward strand.
GGACGTAATCATTACCACTTTTAGTAAAAACCGTGGCTGTACCCTCCATAGTTTTCACTACGGAATCCACAACGCTAAAATTATTGGCCTGCCCGATGTTTCCAAACACAACATCCGGAACCTTCTTGCCAGCCACATCCACCTCCGTCCCACGGCTTGGCTGTCCATTAGCAGCTAATGTCTCCTTTAGGTGTCCCATGGAACGTTTTACCTGAGTCAACATCAGATCATCAGTTGTTGAAAGTACCTGAAGCACGCCCTCCATTGTATGTTCTATCTGATTGCTTGTAGTATCCTTAAAATAATACTTCACAGTATTAATCAGCAAAAACTGAATAATTACAACCGCTATCACCATAAAAACCAGTATTGGCATTATAAACTTAAACACTAACTTTTCTTTCATGGGTACCACCCCTCCTTATTTACACATATCAGATGTTGCAGTTTATAAAAAATTAAGGCTGTCAACTTTTCTTAAATCCCAGCATTTAGCTCAAAAGCATCCATGGAGCTCCTTACAAGCGGGGCAGAGGCAACGGCTTCAAATCCTAAAAGCTGTGCCTCCTCTTTGTATTTCAAAAAAATGTCGGGATGCACATATTGGACAACCGGAAGGTTAGACTTTTTGGGTCTCATGTACTGTCCAATTGTTACATAATTGCAGCCAGCAGCCCGTAAATCTCTGAGTACCGCTATTACCTCATCGAAGCTTTCGCCAAGACCCACCATCAAACCGGATTTAGTCTTAATGTTTTTACCCTTAGACAGTTCACGGGCGTTTCTCAACACAGTAAGCGAGGTTTTATAATCAGCCTCAGGCCTTACAACAGAGTACAAAGACGGCACAGTTTCCACATTGTGGTTAAAAACATCGGGCTCTGATTCTGTTACAATCTTAAGGGCATTTATATCTCCTCTGAAATCCGGTGTAAGCACTTCAATTACAGCCTGAGGCAGCCGCCTTCTTACGGCAAGAACTGTTTTAGCAAAATGAGCGGCGCCCCCGTCTGGTAAATCATCCCGCGTGACAGAGGTTATTACCACATGCTTTAAACACAACTCAAGGGCAGCCTCAGCCACTCTTTCCGGCTCACTGGCATCCACAGGCTGTACCCCGGTATGAGAAACAGAGCAGAAGCCGCAATTTCTTGTGCAACTGCCGCCTAAAATCATAAATGTGGCCGTAGGCTTGTTAAAACAGTAACCCTTGTTAGGACACCTTGCCTCCTCACAAACAGTTTTAAGCCTCCTCTTTCTCAGTAACACTTTTGTGTCTCTGAGGTTTTCAAAGGTGTTTGTTTTAAGCCACTGTGGCAGTCTTTCTGTTTTCATTTTAAAGTCCACAATCTTTAGCTTTTTGCCAAAAGCTATCCATTTCGGCAAGCGGCATATCATCAAGTGATTTCCCAAGCGCTTTTGCACTATCTTCAATATACTTAAACCGTCTGATAAACCGATTTGTAGTTTTTCGCAAAGCAGCTTCAGGATTCAGCTTCAAAAACCTTGAAATGTTGACTATCGTAAAGAGCAGATCGCCAAGCTCATCCTCTGCTCTTTCTGATGAAGACCCTGCCTCTGTGAGAGCGGATTTAAACTCGGCGATTTCCTCATCTAGTTTTTCTGAAACATCGTTAATTGTTTGCCAGTCAAAGCCCACTCTTGAAGCGCGCGATTGTATCATCTGAGCGCGCAAAAGAGCTGGTAGTGACTTTGGCACTCCGTTTAAAACAGATTCATCATGCCTGCCCTCACTCTTTTTTATATCATACCACTGTTTAAGCACCTCTTCTGAGTCAGCACAAACCTTTTCGCCAAAAACATGCGGATGTCTTGAAATCATCTTTGTGCTGATACCCTCGATTACGTCCTCAATGGTAAAGTGCCCCTCCTCAGCTCCTATCCTGGCAAGGAAGAGAATTTGAAACAGCAGGTCGCCAAGTTCCTCTTTAATCTTAGCGTGGTCTTTTTCCTCTACGGAGTCAACTACCTCATAGGACTCCTCAATAAGAAAATTGACTATGGTTTCAGCCGTTTGCTCTTTGTCCCACGGACAGCCGTCCTTTGAACGAAGCCTCTTAACGATAGCAACCAGTTGATCAAACATCGCAGTCATAATAGAGAAAGTATAGTTTTAAGATAACAGACATGTCAATAATTGTTCAAAGTTTACCAAAAAACCAAAAAATTATCTGCATAATATGTTAGAATCTCAGAAGTTATTAATATAAATCAAAAAATATAATAAAAAGAGGGCAGATTAAGATGTTATCAGAAAGAGCTAAGAAAATTAAACCATCGGCAACATTATCAATTGACTCAAAGGCAAAGGAGATGAAGGCTTCTGGAGTGGATGTTATTAGTTTTGCTCTTGGAGAGCCAGATTTTGATACTCCCGATAACATTAAAGAAGCCGCAATTAAGGCAATTAAGGCGGGCTTTACAAAATACACTCCGGTGGGCGGTGTGCCTGAGCTAAAAGATGCTATCATAAATAAGCTAAAGGCTGATAACTCACTTGACTATGACCGAACTGAAATAGTGGTCTCATGCGGAGCAAAACATTCACTGTATAATGCCGCACAGGCGCTGTACTCCTCTGGCGATGAGGTGCTGATTCCGGCTCCGTACTGGGTATCGTACCCGGATCAGGTGTTGCTTAACGATGCAGAGCCCGTTATCGTTGACTGCCGTGAAGAGGATTTATTTATGGTCACAGCGGATTCACTAAAAGAAAAAATCACAAAAAAAACTAAGGCAATTATCCTCAATTATCCATCAAATCCCACCGGTTACACGTATGACAAGAAAACCCTCGAGGGTATTGCCGAAGTTGCCCTTAAACATAATCTGTTTATTGTGTCGGATGAAATATATGAAAAACTCCTCTACGACGGACTAACACATATAAGCATAGCCTCAATAGATAAAGAAGTGAAAAAGAAAACCATAGTGATAAATGGACTTTCTAAATCTCATGCAATGACAGGGTGGCGCATTGGCTACGCTGCAGGAGATAAGAGCGTTATTAAAGCTATGGAAAACATCCAGAGCCAGTCGACGTCAAACCCAACATCAATTTCCCAAAAGGCCGCCATAGAGGCGATGACAGGGCAGCAGGACAGTGTGAAGACAATGGTAAAAGAATTTGACAAACGACGTGAATTCATAGTTAAGGAGTTAAATGAGATACCGGGGGTTTCATGCCGGAGACCGCAGGGCGCTTTCTATGCCTTTCCAAACATAAAAGCCCATCTCGGTAAATCAGTGGGCAGCCGAAAAGTTGCTAACTCATCGGATATGGCGATGTATCTCCTTGAGGATGCCGCCGTGGCGCTAGTTCCCGGAGGCGCATTTGGTATGGAGGGTTATATCCGCATATCCTACGCAACTTCTATGGAGGTAATAAAAGAGGGGCTTAATAGAATTAAGAAGGCTCTCCAGGCTCTTTCGTAACTTGGGGAAAGATTTCAGCCAGGGACACTAGTAACCTAGGGGAGGTAGAATAGAATGAGAAAAGACCTTATCGTATCGCTAAACAGAGCATTCTATCACCCCTTACTTTGTTTCAGTGTCCAACCACTTTAAGCTTTCTGGCACCAGCCAAATTATGGGCACATCTTATCGGTTGCGGCAGTCTGTAGTTAGTAGTACACTCAAGGACAATTCTGACGGAATCGTTAAAATCCACAAGATGGCCAGGTGAGATAAAAAGTGGTTTTACGTTGTTACGGCTCCTTAGCACAGTGCCAACTTTTTTTATGCCGATAAGCAGCTCTGAAGTGCTGCCCTTTACAGTGTCTGGCTCTGTATAGTTTCCAATCAGTCTGGATTTAGCACAGCCTATTGTCGGTAAGCCCATTAAAACACCGATGTGTGAGGCTAATCCAAAACCTCTTGGATGGGCTATCCCCTGGCCATCAACCAGTATAACATCGGGAGTGCTCTCAAGTGCCCTCAGGGCTTCAATCATTGCAGGAGCCTCTCTGAATGACAGAAAACCGGGAATATAGGGGAATTCCACATTTCTTAGCACGGTTTTTTCATCTGTTTTCTGAAGATGTTTTTTAGAGATTTCCTTATCAGGGGTGAATTCGTACAAACAAGCTGCGGCTATTATCGAGTTGTCAATGAATGCCGCATCCACACCGGCAATGTGTCTGATAGAGCCCTTAAACGGCTGCAAAACTATTGATTTAGACAGCTCAATCTGAAGTGCCGCTGCCTCTGCAAGTTGATGACGATAGAGTTCTGTTTCCACAGTTTTCACTTTACATAATCTTTAATCAGTGATTTCCAAAGCAGATACCCGCTGCCGCTTAAGTGTACACCATCCACAGTGTATTTAACGTTAAGCTGCCCTGTACCGGGCATTAAAAAATCCTTGTGTAAGTCTATGTATTTTATGTTTGGATTATTTAATTTTGACACCATTGCGATTAGCCCTTTATTTAGCTTTATAATTTCATCATTTATTTCTGTGCTTTTTGCTATATCATCTGAAACAACAGGCAGAGTGCTTTGTACGTATATTTTTGTTTTACCGGACTTATTTAAAAGCATGTCCAGGATTTTCTTGTAATTACTTAATATAATTTCAGTTTTAAAGCCGCTAAACACATCATTTACACCAATCATGATAAATACTTTTTTGGGTTTCATATCAATTATCTGATGAACTCTTTGCAGCAGTTCTTCTGTTGTATCTCCCCCGATCCCTCTGTTTTTTATCCTTCTATCTGAAAACAACTCACTCCACTCACAGAAATGTGTGATGCTGTCACCAAAAAAAACAATACTATCATTGTCCGTTGGCAATACATCAAAGACAGTGGTTCTATTTTGTTGAAACGTAAAACCTGTCAGAAAAAAGTACAAAACTATAAGAAAAAATATCCTAAAACACTTTGTAAACGCTGTACTTATGCAAAAATTAAACATAAATCCCCCACTGTTCACACATGAGCTCAGATTACCATAAGTCTGAGAAAAATACAAATATTTGTTTAGATATTATATGTTCTGGCACTAATACAAATATTTTCCTTGCTATTTTCAGAGCAGTTATGATAAGTTGGAAAAGTACAGCAAAGGCAGAACACCATGATGGCGCAAAGCGGAGGTATTAAATGGCTGAGGAAACAAATTTTTTACAATTTCTTACATTTAAGCTGGATGACGAGGTTTTTGCAATTCACATTGAGAAAATACGTGAGGTGTTGGAATTTACCACAGTTACTAAAATGCCCAGAACGCCAGAGTTTATGCGCGGAGTTATTAACTTGCGCGGCAGTGTTGTACCTGTCATAGATTTAAAGCAAAAATTTGGGATGTCCTATACGGAAAAGGCAGTGGATACCTGTGTAGTGATTGTAGAGGTTGACATGGAGGGAGAGAAGATAGTACTGGGTGCTATGGTGGACAGCGTTAAGGAGGTTATGGAGTTGGAAAAGTCTGCTATTGAGCCGCCTCCAAAGATAGGCACACAGTTAAGCAACGAGTATATCGAGGGCATGGGTAAGCAGGATGAGGAATTCATTATAATTTTAGATATAGATAAGATATTTTCCGCTGATG
>JADFYB010000236.1 GCA_015233245.1 Nitrospirota bacterium
ATACAAACCACACAATAATGCCTGAGGCGCTTGAGCGCTGGACGGTGTCTCTTTTGGAAAAAGTGCTGCCGAGGCATCTTGAAATAATTTATGAGATAAACACTCGTTTCCTGAAAATGGTGTCAGAACAATATAACTGTGATGTTGACAAATTACGAAACATGTCGCTTGTAGAGGAGGGAGATGAAAAGCGCATACGAATGGCAAATCTGGCCATAGTTGGTAGCCATTCGATAAACGGTGTGAGCGCTCTTCATACGGAGATATTAAAAGAATCATTGTTTAGTGATTTTTATGCTCTATGGCCAAAGAAGTTTAACAATAAAACAAACGGAATAACCCAAAGGAGATGGCTAAGGCTGTGTAATCCTACACTTTCTGCCCTTATCACTGAAAGTATCGGGGATAAGTGGGTTAAAGACTTGACAGAACTTAAAAAACTCATACCGCTTTCTGAGGATTCTGCATTTTTGGATAAATGGCGTGAGGTTAAGTGGTCAAACAAGTTGTCTCTGGCAAAGTGTTTCGAGTCTCACAACCGAATCAGCGTTAATGTTGATTCAATGTTTGACTGTCAGTTTAAGCGGATACATGAGTATAAACGCCAGTTGCTGAATGTTATTCATGCTGTAACACTCTATAACACTCTGAAAGACAACCCCGGAATGAATATGGTTCCTCGCAGTGTGATATTTGCCGGAAAAGCGGCGCCGGGCTATTTTATGGCAAAGCTGATAATTAAACTAATAAATTCTGTAGCACAGAAGATAAACTTTGACCCCGACGTTAGAGACAAGCTAAGGGTGATTTTTGTTGAGAACTATTCGGTTTCGATTGCCGAAACACTTCTTCCGGCAGCCGATCTGTCCGAGCAGATTTCCACAGCAGGCACAGAAGCCTCAGGAACCGGCAACATGAAATTTACTCTAAACGGAGCACTTACAATTGGCACACTGGATGGTGCAAACATTGAACTTCAAAAAGAGGTAGGCAAGGATAATTTCTTTGCGTTTGGATTAACAGACAAACAGGCTGAATCGTTAAAAAACAGCGGTTACAATCCAAGAGCCTACTACGACAACAATCCGGTGCTTAAACAAGCACTTGATATGATAGACTCAGGTTTTTTCTCACCTGAGGATCCTAACCTTTTTAAACCGATAGTGGATTCGCTTCTTAACCAAGGGGACAGGTTCTTACTACTTGCCGATTTTGCATCTTATGAAAAAACTCAGCAGCAGGTGTCAGACGTGTATAAAAATCAGGCACTGTGGAGCAAGCGATCCGTACTGAATGTTGCCAACACAGGGTTTTTTTCAAGTGACAGGACAATTATGGAATACGTAAATGATATATGGGGTGCCAAAGCCGTCCATATTGAAATCTAAAGCAGTACAAGACATATGTTTGATAGTGCTGTGGCTTTGAAAATAGGTTTCTGTATGCTATAGTGTAAAGCGTGAAATTAATAGTAACAATAAGTCTGCTTTTTATTTTCTTAGTGTTATTACCGTTTAACTCCGGTGCTTCAGAAAACATCTTAAAAAACGGCGGCTTTGAGGAAATAAAAGATGCAAAGCCTGCATCATGGAATTCGCTTTTCTGGCATTACAGACCAAATGCGGTGTATCTTGGCCTTTCAAACTTATCGCCTTTTGAGAAAAAGTATTATCTAACCCTAAAAAATGTGGAGACTGGAGAGAGTCAGGTTATTCAGGCTCTGACAGTTAGTCCTTCAACATTTTACAAGATTTCATGTATGGTAAAGGCATCTTCAGTTAGTACCTTCGGAGCAGGCGCTTATGTTGGGCTTAGGGAGCACCATGTACCACCGGGCGTTTTACATGGAACTTTTGGTGATATGTACGGTAATTACAGGTCTTTGGGTGGTTACTCCGGCTACCTGTATGACACCCATGAGAGGTGGGTTCCACTTTCAGCAACAGTTAAAACCGCACAGTCTCAGACCACTCTAATGGCTGTAGCAGGACTTGGCACATATGGGAAATTCTCATCAGGCGAGGCATTTTTTGATAACTGCTCGGTAACTTCGGACAGAGTAAATAATGAGAGGCTGTACTATTTTAAAAACAATAAAAGTATCTCTGATTTTTTATCGGTTTCAGGCCCTGAGGCAAAATTTGTTCTCTATAACACAACAATAGCAGTCGTATTTTTCCTTATATGTGTTTTTGGAATTAAAAACCGGGTTTTCTTAGACATTGTCGGCAGGGATTTATCAGTGCTGTTTGCAACTGCTTTAACAGTCCGTATTTTGGCTGCTTTTTACATCGAGGGGTATCCTTTTGATATAGAGCTGTTTAAAAAGTGGGCTGTTTATATTGGACAAAAAGGAATAGCAAATTATTATTCCGGTGAGATTTTTGCTGATTATCCGCCAGTGTATGTGTATATTATTTACGTTATACAGTTGTTAGGGCGTATCTTTTCTATCGTGCCGGATTCACGTCTGTTTTTTGTGGTTTTAAAATTGCCGGCAATTACTACAGACATTCTATGTGCCTTTATAATTTATAAAACCTCAAAGCAAAATGGCTTAGACCAGTCCATGTCTGTTGTGCTTTCAGCGCTTTTTCTCTTTAATCCGGCAATTATAGTAAATTCAAGCGTTTGGGGACAGGTTGACTCTGTTTTTACCTTAGCATTGGCAATGGCGGCATGGTTTTTGGTTAACGGCAAGGTAGAAAAATCAATTCTCTCCTTTACCATAAGCATTTTAATTAAACCTCAAGGACTTTTATTCATACCCGTATATCTGTGGGCATTTATATTAAGTACAGAAAAAAGACGGTATTTTTATTCAATTTTCTTAAGCGTTGTTCTGTTTTATGCGGCCTTCATACCATTTTATGGCAAAATAGACCTTATTGAGCCCGTTAAATTCTTTGCAGGAAAATTTAGTCAATATCCGTATGCCACAAACAGTGCTTTTAATCTGTACGCTCTGTTTGACGGCATGAGCGTGCCGGTAGAAGATATATTCTTTCTTCTGAGTTATAAAACCGCAGGGCTTTTAATGGTTTTGGCAGGTATAGTCGTTTCATTATATATTTATATTAAAAAAAGGGATGCAAATCTCATTTATTTCACAGCGTTTTTCTTGTTTTCATTTTTCTATGTATTTGCAACTCAGATGAGCTCCAGATACATTTATCCGGCATTAATATTTTCAATTTTAGCATTCATATCAACAAGGGATTTCAAAATAATATTCCTGTATGCGGTTTTTTCCTTGACCATGTTTCTCAATGATTCTCACATTCAATACCTGTCTGTGCACAGCATATACCATGTTGAATTTTTTACGATTTTTATGAAAATTGTCTCTGTATTAAATATAATTGCCGCTCTGTATATAACAGTTCTGTATTATGTGAAAAGCAGAGAGTGTAAGATAAATTGAGCTAAAAATTACTTCATCTTCATATATCTTGTATAATTCTAATTCTAATATGTAATAATACACTTACAAGAAAGGAGGTAATACCAAGTAGCAGTCAGAAGCATAACGAGGCGGCAAGGAGAAAGCGACGAAGGCGTACTTTTACAGGGGATTCCCCTTCAGGGGAGACGTTGAGGAGCTTTTGACGATGCCAACAAAGTTAGGCGATAGAATGCAACTCGGTATAAGTGTATGTCAAGAAAGTCACAAGGATGGAAACACTTGGAACAAACCAAAGAGATTCTATCAAAGGCAAAGACAGTAGTGGACTTAAAGCAAGCCCAAGCGGTAGTATTACCACAGGAATATGGATTTTCAATAGAGCAAACGGCGTCGATCATAGGAGTGTCCAAAGGGTGGGCATGTCGTTTGCGGACACAATTTATAAAAAGTGGAGGGGCATGTATACAAAACAAGCCTAAGTGAGGAGGTAGGCGGCGGGAAAACATGAGTAATGAAGAGGAAAAGGCATTTCTAAGTCCATTTTTTGAGAAGGCTGCAAGTGGAGGCATTTTAGTTGTTGGAGAGGTCAAGAAATCGTTGGATGAAAAGTTAGGCCGTAAGACAGCTTTAGCATCAGTGTATAACC
>JADFYB010000045.1:0-366 GCA_015233245.1 Nitrospirota bacterium
CTCCAACTATATAACACTCTCCGGTATTACCCAGGCCAACGCCTTTCCAGTCCTTGTCGTTTGTCATTATGTCGTTTATCCTGCCTATGGGCAGTTGGAAAGCGAGGACGCCTATTTTTTTGTCGCCGTCAAATATTGGTGCGGCTATAAAACCTGCGGGAGCATTATTTGAAGGAGCATAGGGGTCATAATCCATTATTTTAGTAAAGCCCTTTTCCTTGGATTTGACAACAATATCAAATGCTTTGCCAAGACTTGAATCACTGTATGGGCCTGCTTTCAGGTTGGTTCCAAAATCCAGATTCTTCTGTACGGTATATACTATGTTGCCGGAATCGGCATCTACTAAAAACATGTCATAGTAGC
>JADFYB010000045.1:517-20568 GCA_015233245.1 Nitrospirota bacterium
TTTTTTTGCGGCCACCAGGTTGTTATTATATTATCAGAAACATCAGGAGTGCTGTCTTTTTGCACCTGGTATCTTGCCATGAGTTGATCCTCGTTGTGCTTTTGGTTGGAATCGTATCTGGAGCTTGATTCTTTTTCGACCTGAGAAAATGCGAATGAAAATTCCTTCATAGCATCCACCGTCATTTTGTTTTCGCTAAAGGTTGAAGCCTGAGCCTCTATTCTTTTAAAATACTGCTCAATTTGGGATTTTTTGAGTTCTCTTATACCAACGAGTTTATCAAGTGTCTTTTGAATAAATCTGCCTCTTGTTTTTGAGTATGAATACACGCCAAGTGTGGTAAACGGTATCATTCCTATTAATATAAACAGAGCAAACAGCTTCATCTTAAGTGGCATTTTTACATTCATCAAAATTCCTCCTATATTGGTTACAAAATATCATTGACAATTAATGACCCTCTGTATAGAACGTTTTGCAGGTTTAACACCACAATAGCCTTATTATCAAAGAGGGCGGTACACTTAAAAAAACTTTCATTGGCGTGTTTAATTGCTATAGGGAGCTCTTTTTGCTCCGACACCGGCACATATAAAACATCACGAAGCGATTCTATACAAATGCCAAGTGTAAAGTTATCAATTACTACTATAACAGCAGAGTCCATAGCCCTACCGCTGCTTTTTGGCATCCCAAGGGTACTGCGAATATCTATAAGAGTTACTATTTCACCCCTTAGGTTAATGTTTCCAACCACATGAGAAGGACAGCATGGCACCTGACGATACTCATTAACGGATATGAACTCTCTGACAACAGTAAGCTCAATGCCAAACAACTCATCTTCAAGTTCCACCACTGCAACAGGCATAAGTGAGCTGCTGTCTCTGAGCTGGATATTCTTAGGAGCCAATGCCACTGCTCTTTTATGAAAAATGGCGGCGGCCTCTGTAGTAGAAACAACCGGAGGTAGCCCATCCTGGATGAGTACCTCCTCTGCCAAAACCTCCCGCCCCTGGTAGTTGCTGATTACAGCCATCACACGAGAGTCAAAGAGTTTGTGGTGGCTTAAGATCATCAGTATATTTTCATTAATTTTTGCCACGTGCTCTATAAAACCGCTCCGATGCATTATATCATCAGAGTAAAGCGGCGCCTTTTCTATTGAATCTGAGGATACGTCATAAATGTCCATTATTTCATCTACAATGACGCCAATTCGACGTCTGTTGTGACTAAATACAATAACCTTATCGGTCAAAGCGTAGCTATGCCCTTTGCGTCCGAGACGTTTGTCAATATCTATCAGAGGGATAACGTTTCCCCGGACGTTGATAAGCCCGACCACATACTCAGGAGCCTCATCCACTAGTTTAAACTCCGGCAGATGAATGATTTCCCGCACATGCAGAGTATCAACAGCATAGACAAACCTGCCGCAGCGGAAGGCAATATAGGGTATTAAAAATGCCTCTCCTGTCATGTTATACCTTCATCCCGCTTTTGGTGAGCGGTGCTACGTAAGAGTTATTCAACTGAACAAGCAGCTCTTTTACACTCAGGCCGCTATAGAACTCAATTTCAGTATCAGGGGGTAATGTGCCAAGAATACTTAGTGCATTTTCTTTCAATTTTAGAGCCTTTGCTGTGTCTCCAGTGTGCTCGTAAATGGAACTTAGCTCAAGATAAGCGGCAACACAGTTGGAGTTAAGATAGATAACCCGCTTAAGCATATCCTTTCCCTCCTCAAGGTTGCCGTACTCGGCGGCAATATGAGCAAGCAGATAATACGGGCGTATGTCAAGTGGATTTATGGCAATAGCCTCTTTACAGACAGCTGCTGCGTTTGTAAGATTTCCTGAATTAGCATAAGCCTCGGCAAGGAGTGCGTATGCATCGGATTGTTTGGGGTTATCAATTAGGAAAATTCTCATTTTCTCTATAACTTGAGGATAGTTACCGTCCTTTATAAGAGCTTTAGCCTCGTCAACAAGCACTGAGGGTTTTATGTACGGACGACCAGCAGCCGCCCTTTTAATGGCGCTCTTTTGCGGCGTGACGTGAGTAGAAGGCGTCTTATGTGAGTGGTGCTTTTCTGATTTTTTAATCGGTACATGCTGAATTGGTATATTTTGAGGAGGTAAAAAATTAACCAGAGGTTCAGTGTGTCTTTTGTGGACTTTGTCGCTGCGCCTGAAGATAGTTGAATCAGGGTACGCAATTGGCATAAGGCCATGGAGCGGCACAGCTTGAAGCTCGGCGTGGCCGGTTAGCAAATAGCCGCCGTCTCTGAGGCTTTTTGTCAACTTATTAAGTGCAATAGATATGTTTTCAGGTTGAAAATAAATAAACACATTCCGGCACACGATTAAATCCATGTCATAAATGCCGGAAATAATATCGGGGTAGTTGTCTTTAATCAGGTTACCCTGTTTAAAGGTAACCATACGGCGGATACGCGGCTCTATTTCGTAATGGCCTTTTCGCCTTATAAAATAAGCAGCAATTACATCTTTAGGCACCATGCGGAAAGACCAATCACCAAAGATGCCTTTTGCAGCTTTATCTAAGGCACTTTCATTAATGTCTGTGCCTATGACTGTTATATCCCACATATGAATATCAGGTATAAGCTCGTTAATTACAATGGCAAGTGAGTATGGCTCCTCTCCTGTTGAGCAACCGGCGCTCCATAGCCGGAGGGTACGTTTTTCCTTGTTATTCTCTATAAGTTCTTTCAAAATAGTGTTTCTAAGTAGTGAAAACTGACCCTTATCCCGGAAGAAAAAACTCTCACCCGTGGTAATTTTCTGATAAAGGACTCTCCACTCGTGCTTGCTTTCAGGGGAGTCTGTTGCAAGAAATGCACAGTAATCGTCCAGTGACTGCAAAGACACATGCCTCAGTCTTGAGTGTATTGTGGCGCTTAAGTCTTTCTCGTCAACGTGCAGGCCGGTATGAGCCGAAATGAAGCTCTGAATGTTAGTTAAAGACGGACTATCCATAATTCAAAAGCGTCTAATGAAAAACTCATTGCACCCTCATGACCACCTAAGGTAACGGCCCCCTCCGTATTTAACATTTTGAGACACATACAAAATTATACAACAAAGACACTAATATTATAAAGTTAAAAAAGAGCCCTGCTGATGAAGCAAGGCCCTTTTTGTTAAAATGACAAAACAAGAATTATCAGTTACTTAAAAGGGTTTGGAATGTTTATGTCTGGAATATTGATGTTTACGCCGGATGTAGTAGTGGTTGTGGTAGTCGTAGGCTCAGCAACCGGTGCTTGTCCATAGCTTCTTATTCTGTCAAGCCCAACCCACTCATCCCATGACTTGTTATAGCCGTCATAGTGGATATACGTTTGATCGCCCTGTGCTTTAAGCACTGTGGCAGCGTACCACGTGCCTTTCCATAATACCTCTACCTTGTCACCTTTTATAAAGCTGCTGCTTACGTTTGAAGAAGCCGGAGTTGTAGTTTCAGCCGGTTCGCTGCCTCTTATTCTGTCAAGCCCAACCCACTCATCCCAAGACTTGCTGTAGCCGTCATAGTGAATATACGTGAGCTCTCCCTTTGCTTTAAGCACTGTTGCAGCGTACCACGTGCCTTTCCACAATACCTCTACTTTGTCACCTTTTATAAAGGCCTCTGACACAACGACAAAACCCAGAACCAGTGTCAGAGTAAGCAATAAAACAAAAAGCCTAGAACTTAAATCTCTCCTCTTACCCATTGAAACCTCCTTGTTATTAATTTTTCGATTAAACGACACCGCTGACTTGCGACATTATACAACATACAGCAAAGTTTTACAATTCAAAGTGGAATTCCGGTAAATAAAAACTTGATTTTTTACTCAATGATATGTTTTACTGTGACAAAAGATATTGTAAGTTTTGTTTGTGATTCTTGTAATACTTTAATGGAGGAAAGTAATGAAAAGTATGTCTATGGTAACCAGAACATTGGTACCGATTCTTTTAGCTGCAGCCGCTGTATTAATAACTATTGTCATGTTAACTATTATAATGTCAAGGGATATTGTGCTGGATGAGATAAAAAACGGAGCAATCAAAGGCTATAAAGATACGGTTTTAAATGCTCTTACAACTATGATGATTACCGGTAGTATCAAAGATGGCAAGAAGCCGTTTATTGAGCAGATGCAAGGCAGTGTAAAAATAAAAATACTGAGAAGTGAAGCTCTCGACAAAGACTACGGTAAAGGAGATGCGGATCAGTATTCAGCAGATAACATTGAAGCTGAGGTTCTCAAAAGCGGCAAAGAACGCACAATTATAGAAGGCAATACCGTGCGGGGATTGTACCCGTATATTGCAAGTAAGAACTTTATGGGACGTGATTGTCTAACCTGCCACAATGTCAAAGAGGGAGATGTGCTCGCTGTAGTCAGTCTTAGTGTATCTATGGCTAAATCAGTAGAAAGTATCAAACGGCTCAAATATATTTTTATCACGGCAGGCCTGCTGGGTTTGCTGATTATAACGGTAATTTTTATTTATACCTTTAAGAAAACTCATAAGCCTCTGATTGAACTGTCAAAGGAACTTCTTGCGATGTCAAACGGAGATTTAAATGTGCATTTTGACTACAACACAAAAGATGAGATAGGGTTACTTTCACAAGGATTTAACCAGATGGTAACCAATTTAAGTGAGCTGGTAGTAAAGATAAGAACGGCTGCCGATTACGTATCTTCATGCAGCGGGGAGCTAAGTGACAATGCACAGCAAATAGCAGATGGCTCAACACAGCAAGCGGCCTCTGTGCAGGAGACCTCGGCTTCAGTGGAACAGATGACCAGCAGTATCAGACAGAGTTCGGACAATGCCGTGCAAACGGAAAAACTGGCTATGAAATCCGCACGGGATGCCACAGAAAGTGGGACATCTGTGACGGAGGCGGTTGGGGCCATGAAAGACATTGCCGGTAAGGTATCAATTATAGAGGAAATTGCCAGACAAACTAATTTATTAGCCCTCAATGCCGCCATAGAGGCAGCGCGTGCCGGCGAACAAGGTAAGGGTTTTGCCGTAGTAGCCTCAGAGGTAAGAAAACTTGCAGAACGCTCACAGAAATCAGCCGGTGAAATAACCCACATATCGGCAACGACCGTAACAATAGCCGAGAAGGCAGGGGGTATGCTGAATAGTTTGGTACCCGATATTCAAAAAACTTCTGAGCTTGTACAAGAGATAACTGCAGCAAGTCAAGAGCAAAGTACCGGTGCTGAGCAGATCAATAAAGCCATTGGGCAGCTTGATGAGGTAATACAGCGAAACGCCTCGGCAGCAGAAGAGCTGGCATCAACGGCTGAGGAATTAAATGCACAAGCAATAGAACTTCAAGAGGCAATAGGTTTCTTTAAGACCGGCGATACTAACACATCAGCAAAAGGGCGTAGTCCTAAGGCTGGTAAGAAATTGCTGTCAAGGTAAGGTAAATAGTTCCGGTGCGTTTGGACAGAATACTTATTGAACAAATGTACCGGACACTAAAATATAGATATGGGATTATCATAATCCTTAAAACTTCATAGAAACTGTATAATTTAACTTAACCTCGCCGTCTTTGGGTACATCAATGGCAAACTCCAGAAGGTTGCTTTCAGCTTTTTTGTAAGCGTGGGAATTATTTAGGACTTTCCAATCTCCTGGAACCGGTTCCAACACCCGTACTCTTATGTCTTCTTTTTTATGATTTTTCAGAATAATTTCAAACGATGCCTCGTAGATGTCCCACTCCAGCTTTTTCCAGTCAGTCTGTTTATGCTGCCCTGTTATGTCAAAGGCATCTCCCATCTTGATTCTGATTTTTTCGTCTTTTGGAGTATGATCAACTGTGTCCTCTCCGATAAACTGCAATGCACCTTCGCTATCAGCCTTATACACTCTTACTGTGCCCTTAGGAATGGGAATTCCAAGGTTATTGTCCTTACGGTTGTCAATTTCAACATATACACCGACTTTCTCTTTGGGAATATTGTCACGGTAAACACTTCTGAAATAATACGGCTGTCCACGGAAAACAAAATCCTTATGCACAACCAGATTGTCCTCCTTCAAAAGGCGTATTTGTTTGATCTGGTTGTTTTTTATATTTGATAGCCTGTTAAGAGTGTAGATATGGTATTCAAAAAACCCCTCCTCTTTGAATGATTGTTGGGCAGGTGCCGCAGCAACAGGCATAGACTTATAAGCTGAGGCGTCTCTGTAGGCATTTTCTATAACACGGTTAACATCACCGGCAACGAGTTTCAACTTTGCGCCAGCATAGTTAGCCCCGCTTTTGTTGTCAATTGTGACCCAACCGGTTAAATCAGCACGCGTGTCTTTTTGGTTTAGCAAAAGAACATAGTCGGCACGCCAGTTTATACCGTTTGTCAGATAAGTGACATCAACTTTTTGCTCAGAAGTACCTTCATTGTTCAAAAGCCACTGAAGGGTGGGTTTTGCGATAAGGTTTTCAGGCAGTTTTGGGAAAATTATCCGCCCTGGATGATTATAAGTTATCTCATCTCCAATTTTAAACACTGCCGCACCATTATTGTTTGAAAGCACGGTAGCCTTTACTACCTCCTCTTTGTCAGTGTAGTAATTTTTCTGGTAGAGCTTAACCTCTTTGCCAACATACTTATCAAGCAGCTTTTGAGGAGTAAGAAGGTCATACTCATAGTTTTGTTCAAGAACGCTGAGGAGTTTCTCTCCGGCCTGCGCATGGATGCTTACGCTTTGAGGGATTATATCGGCTGCCACATCCATATAACTTAAAAGCACCCTACCCGTGGGTAACTTTAAAACACGCTCCTCTTTAACCAGCCCAATATTTACATTATAAACCGTAAGAGCTACTGACTTCTGATCGGAGGCGGTAGAAGATGACTGAACACCCTCCGTTTCGGCATGGGCTATTACTGATGTGGCCAAAATAAAAACAACAGCAATAACGAAACGCTTCATTGTACTGTCTATCAACCAGCTATTTCAAGCGCTGAAAAGAAATAAGGGATTTCAAAAGATGCGGACTCCTCCGAATCAGAGCCGTGAACGATGTTTCTCTCAACGTTTGATGCAAAATCCGCCCTTATAGTGCCGGCTGCTGCATCTTTAGGGTTAGTCGCCCCCATCAACTCACGCACCTTATCTATAACCCCATTTCCTTCAATTACCATAACCACAACCGGCCCCTCGGACATAAATGTGGTCAGCTCACCGTAAAACGGTCTTGCATTATGCACTATATAAAACCCCTCGGCTTCTCTTATTGACAAGTGTTTCATTTTAAGCGCAACTATTTTAAATCCCTGTTTTTCAAACCGTCCGATTACCTCTCCTATCAGGTTTTTCTTGACTCCGTCCGGTTTAACTATTGAAAGCGTTCTTTGCATCTGTAATCTCCTTTATATTTATATTTAACTTATGGTATCTAAGTTATTGATTCTACAAGACTTTTTACTGCATTAACGGATTTCATGAAGGCGCTCTTTTCAGCCTCGTTAAGGGTAACTTCAATAATTGATTCAACTCCGTTTTTACCCAGCACTGCTGGAACTCCGGCATACACGTGATCTACCCCGTATTGTCCCTCAAGACAGCAGGAGACAGGAAGCACCTTTAGTTCATTCAGCAAAATGGATTTAACCATTTCATAAATTGATGCGGCAGGCGCATAGTAGGCGCTTCCGGTCTTAAGCAGCGCCACGATTTCCGCTCCGCCGTTTCGAGTTCTCTCAACGATAGCATCTATTTTTTCTTTAGACAGCAGCTCCGTAACCGGTATCCCCCTTATTGTAGTAAATCTGGGAAGAGGCACCATCTGATCACCATGGCCACCCATTAGCATAGAGCTTATAACCTCAGGCGATATTTTAAGTTCTGCAGCAACAAACGAGCAGAATCTCGCAGCATCTAAAACCCCTCCCATTCCCATAACACGATTAGAGTTAAAACCGGTTGCCTTAAGCACAAGATGAGCCATCACGTCCATCGGGTTTGTTACCACGATGACGACAGAGCTTGGTGCATGTTTTAAAATCTCAGCGGCAGCGCCGCTTATGATACCGGCATTGATTTTAAGCAGATCATCTCTGGACATACCTGGTTTTCTGGCCATTCCGGCTGTTACAACGATAACGTCAGAGCCATTAATCGCACCATAATCGTTTGTGCCAATCACAGTGGCTGAGGAATTCCAAAGCGGACAGGCCTCAGCAATATCAAGGGCTTTACCTTGCGGCATTCCGTCAACAATATCAAAGAGCACTACATCACAAAGCCCTCCCATAGCAAGCAACTGAGCCGTTGTTGCACCGACATTACCGGCACCTATTACGGATACTTTTTGTTTTTTCATCTTTTCACCAACTTTATTATCAGAATTATAATTACCACGACTATTATAACGAAAACACCAATGATATGAAAATACTTCTCAATTTTTGATTTAATCCCGGGACCAAAAAAATAAAAAGGAGCTACAATCATAAAAAACTTAGCGCTTCTGCCCAATATGGATGCTATTGTAAAGACAGCAAGGTCGCCTCTGAAAAATCCGGCAGCTATGGTAAAAATCTTATACGGCACTGGGGTCAGTGCAGCCATAAAAATCACCCAGGCCTCGTGGTTGTGATATGTAAGCCGAACTGATTCAAACTTCTCAGGAGTCATGTAATGGAAAACAATTTTCTGCCCAATACTCCAAAACTCAAGCCCAATGAGATAGCCAAAGAGCCCACCCAGCACAGAGGATATTGAGCAGACAAAGGCATAGTAAAATGCTTTTTTGTGGCGGGACAGACAAAGTGGAAACAGGATAACCTCCGGCATAATCGGTAAAAATGCCGATTCTGCAAAAGACAGGACAAAGAGCGCAGGCACAGCGTATGAGGTGTAAGCCCAGTGAAGTACCCATTCGTAGAATTTCCTTAAAAACTTCAAAATTACTTTATGTTAGAGACTGTTACTTTAATAACATCTTTAAGTTTTCTAAGCGGTGATGGGTCATCAATCAGCTTTCCAACCGGATTAACCGATGATGCCGCTCTGGGTTCATCGCCAACACTAACCGGAGTGGGGCCAAAAAATATGCACAGAGCGCTGCCCACAGGCCACACGGCAAGCTCACCAATTTCCATAACTACTTTTGCGCCAGATTCCTGCCCCACCCTGATGCCGCAATCCCCGTAGTACTCATCCCCCCACCTGCTCATAGAAACTTGAAGCGGTAGCAGCGATTTTAATTTCTTTGCCGTCTCAGTGTCATTAAGCTCTGCCGTTAGTACCAAATCGCCTGTTGTTATCAATATGTTAGCTGACATATATTTATGCTCCTCTTTAAGTAGTTTTAAAGTATTTCATCAGAAACCTTACCAAGGCGAGCACGGGCAAGGTTACTTTTCGCTCTTTTAAACCATTCTCTTGCTTTCAGGATATTTTTCATAGATAACCTTCCCATTTTTATCTGCCTCATAGTAAATCAGATATAGGTCATCTTTAAGTTCAGCAAATCTGTCAAGGTCTAATGCTAAAACATCAACAGGAGCTCCAATATTTTTAAAGTGCAGGTATATATTCTGTACTAACTTTCTCTGGTTCTTTAGATTTTTCTTTAAAACAAGAAGGTCATAATCACTACCAGCGTTATGTGCACCTGCGGCGTAAGAACCAAAAAGAATTATCTTGTCAGGTCTTGCTACTTGAACTATTGTTCTTACAGCATTTGCAAGCGGTGAGGGAATCCCTGCACTACTTACCATCTCATCAGTTATGTAAAATTCCTTAATCATATCAAAACACCCACATTTCTAATCATGATCTAGTATAACAGTTCGGAATTAAAATGACACATCAAAAATCACCGATAACCTGGAATAGTCATCTATTTCCAGCGTTTCTTGTCAACTTTCTGTAAAACTTCGGGACATTTCTTTCCCATATTTTTTATTATTTCATCAGCTACGGTTCTATTATCATTGCTTCTAACCCACTCCATACCTTTCAACACAGCTTTTGACATTTGAGGGCTTTCACACGCCATTTTGCTTCTCACATGTATAAACTCGGTCAAATTGTCGTTCGTTTGTAGTAATGCGACAAGTTCGTTTTTATCTTTTTATTTAAATTTTGCACATCTTTATTTTGCGAGTTTAATATTGTTTTTAACAGATTCAAAAGATGAAGTACGTTCTATTTTTGTCAGATTATCATAATCTAAATTGTTTTCTATGTCTAAAAAACTAATGTTGTCATAATATATGCCTTTAAGAACAGTATATGTCAAATCTGCACATTTTACCGAAGCTCCTTTTAAATAAGCCCCTTGTAAGTTAGCACTGTAAAAATTTGCTCTCTCTAATTTTGCTTCTCTGAAATCAGCATTCAAAAACACTGTTTTTGCGAAATCACCAAATCTTAAGTCTCGTCCCTTTAAATCAATCCCCTGGGAATAATCACGTTCGGCATCCTCTTTTGTCTTGTTATAGGAAAGATAACGGACAATAATAGTGTCACTAACTTCTTTAAGAAGGAATTTTACTTCAGGTACTTCAAGATTGCGGTGGATTATCTTGCTTATTATAATATTATCAAGTGTTGTGTTATCAAATTTCTTTATCCTTATTTTTTTATTGGCCCTATAGAAGTTAACGGAAATTTCTCATGGGACTGTTCATTTTCGTTTTCAGGGTTTTCCGCCCATTTATAAACTTTTTTAGCGTGAAAGAAAATATTTAATAAGATTAATAATTTTTAAAACTTTTTTCTTGTCTTCTTTTACCCACCACTCTAAGTCCTCAAGCGCATGAGGGTCAAACACCAAGCTTCTCAAAAACAACCTCTACAGGAATAGTCTCACTGCGTTCCTTTGACTCTTTAAGCCTTTCCCGCATGGTATTGCTCTATAGGAGATAGGCTGTCTCCTTTTCAGATTCAATCTCACGCCATAAATCTATAGGAACTATGACCCCGCTTACTTTTCCTGTTTTGTCTGATAAGTACTGAATATCCGCATCGTTCATACAAACTCCTCTATGTCTGATATTGTTTATATTATAACAAAAATCGCTATCTTACAGATTGTTCAAACGATGGAGTATTTTTTTTTATAATCATTTATAATATTAAGAATAATGATTTCACAATATTTATTTGAAGTGAGACTTACTGATTGAAAACAATAATACTTCTGACAGTATCGAACGTCTTTATGACTTTTGCATGGTATGGTCATCTTAAATATAGAGGAAGCCCGCTCTTTAAAGTTATCTTAATAAGTTGGTTTATTGCTTTTGTTGAGTATTGTTTTCAGGTGCCAGCTAACCGGATCGGATACGGACAGTACACCGGCGCACAACTTAAGACCATTCAAGAGGTGATAACTCTAGTGGTTTTTTGCGTTTTTTCCATTTTCTATCTGAAAGAGGATCTAAGGTGGAATTACATAGTGGGGTTTTTCTTTATACTGGCCGCAGTGTTTTTTGTTTTCAAGAAATGGTAAACAACTTTTCTCGTTATAACTCTCATTTTAAGGTTAATTAAATTAGATTAGCTTTCCAATACAAAAATTACTCACTAAAAACCCTTTCTCTGTCAGCGTTATTATATTACCATTGATTTCAATGAGTCCGGCAGTTAGCAGTTCTACCGCAGCTTTGGGAATATTTTCAAAATGTACTCCATAACTGGTTCGCAGTCCCAAAAAAATTCTCTCTCTTTCCGCTTCACTTTCCGTCACTATAAGCTCATCAACAATTGGCAGCGTCCCATTGTTAATAGCCTCAGTGTAGGCGGTTATGTTTGCCGCATTTGAATATCTTTTAATTACGCCATCTACTGCAACGTGCGAATGTGCGGCGGCACCCACTCCGGTATAAAGCCCGCGTCTCCAGTAGTTTAGATTATGCTGACATTGCCTGTCTCTGAGCGCATAGTTGGATATTTCATAATGGTCAAATCCAGCAATTTTAAGCGTACTGGTTAAAAACTCATACATCTCTATCGTAATGTCCTCATCTGTAATTTGTATCTTTCCGGCTTTGATGTCATCCCATAGCGGCGTGTGCTCCTCAGGAGTCAGCTCATATGCTGATATATGGGCGGGATTATAGCTTAGTGCTTCATTTACCGTTTCCTGCCACATTCCCATACTCTGCCCTGGTATTGCATACATTAAATCCAGCGAAAAATTAGGATAAATTTCGCTAACCCTGCGGATTGCCTCTCTTGCATCAGCTTTGCTATGAAGTCTGCCCAATGATTTTAATACCTCATCACAAAACGATTGGACTCCAAGGCTTATTCTGTTTACTCCAAGCTGTTTTAGCAACAGAAGAGTATCATAATCGCCTTGAATCGTTACCGGATTTGCCTCAACTGTGATTTCAGCATCGGGATGAAATTCGAAATTATCGTAAAACGTGCGCATAACGGCTGAGAATGATTCGTTAGATAGAACTGTCGGCGTACCGCCGCCAAAATAGATTGTCCTGATTTGTGATATTTCAGCGCAGCGCAGCACTATTTCCCGTATTAGCATATTGACATATACCCGTTCTGATTCTAAATTGTGAGGGATAGAATAAAAATCGCAGTACCGGCATTTTCTCAGGCAAAACGGAATATGCACGTATATGTAGCTATCTTTGGTTTCCACTGAGTTTTTTTAACAGATATGACTAAAACCCAAGCATAATTTTATTTCCGCCAGGGCCGATTGTGCTGTTATCCTCACAAATAAGCCCTGCTCAATTGCGTCTGGGGCTTGTTGTTCCCTGAAAACAGCTTACAACCACACTCTTACAATTTAGTCCAGTCTCTGACGAGTAAAATGTAAGCGTTCCACCATAAGAAGTAGCGCTCCCAAGCTCTGACAACAAACTTACGGTATCATTCCCAAAGTATATGTACTCACTGTTAAATGTCATCAATTTTGACATTTTAGCATAGAGCATAGTTGTGGGAAATTCCTTTAATGCGCCTGTCGGAGTTCCGTCAGAGTTTGCTCCCATCGCAAAATACAGTGCTGTAACATTATCTGCCGAAACATTAGATATCTCACAGTACGTTACATTGTTTGTATTAGTGTGGAGGTATGGCAACGAATATGTAACTGTTGCTCTGCTGTTTGAAACTATTGTACCTGAGTTTACAGTTGTGGTTGTTGTGGAGGCAGTAGTTGTCGTTGAAGTACTGGTTAACAATGAATCCTTCACCGCATAAAGATATGTATCGTCCGAGCTGAAATAAAGTGTACCGTCAGAACCTATTGCCGGGCAGTTTTCAACAATGCTTGCTGACGTTGAGTAGGTCCAAAGAAGAGTTCCGTCTGATTTAAGGGCATACATTTTTCCATCCACCGCCCCAAGATATACAGTTGAGTCAGCACCGATAACCGGAGCTGTAAGAACCCCATATTGCGGACCTGTGGAACCAGGATTAGTCCCCGTCTGGTATGACCACAAGGTACTGCCAGTGCTGGCACTGAGAGCATATATCTTGCCATCTACCCCAGTGCCCGTATAAATAATGCCCGAAGAAGAAAGAGCTGGTGTTAAATACTCTGCAGTACCATCAGCCGATTGCCACAACTGTGTCCCATCCGGTTGAAAAGCATGAACCCGCTTATTGCCGCAAACATAGATAGTCCCGTCTTGTCCAACCACAGCGCCACTGGCTCTGATAGGATCTATGTTTTTACTCCACTTGAGAGTGCCGATTGCGGAGTTCAGTGCATAAAGTGTACCATCAGTTTGATCGTGTGGATCTCCGGCTCCCACATACACACTAAGTCCGTCAGGGCTTAATGTAGGGGAGGCAAGTGGAGCTATGGAGCCAGAGGTTTTATATTTCCACTTAAGGGTACCGTCGGGATTCACAGCATAGACGTATGTATCTCGCGACCCGATGTACACAGTGCCATCGCCTCCTATACAAGGTTCCCCATAAATATTTTCTGTTGCCTCGGAAAAAGTCCACTTTGAACTACCGGCAGACGTATAAGCGTACAAAGTTGTTCCCCCAACGGCATATACTGTGCCATCAGTGGCAACTGCAGTTGCTCCGTCACCACTTAAGGTGGCGCTCCACATCAGCTGCCCTGTTTCTGTACTCAGTGCAAGTAATTGATTGTTGGCAAAATTAGAATAAATTGTAAGCCCGTCATTGCTTATGCTGGGAGTGTTGGGCGACATGTTTGTATTAGAACCGCTGGTGCTCCTGTAACTCCATTTCAAAGTATTTGTTTGCGGTCCGTTATAAGCACTCTGCCCTGTATGCTGTGCATCGTGATGAAACATAGGCCATTGGCTTACTGAACCACTATATGTTACGTCTGCATAAAAGACATATAAACAGCATAAAAAAGATACTAATTTAGATTTCATTTAATTGACCTCCCTTTAATATCCTGTTATCATTTTCATTTTGGTTAAACACTCCACATTTCTGTTAAGTTGCCAAAAAAAACTCCCTCATGTTAAAGTATATACCAAAAGTGTGGGCTAAAGAGCATATGAGGGACAGAAGTATGGATTTCAAGTATATAGATTATTCAGATTTTTTTTATCAGACCACTAATAAGACGGCAACCCCCCTTGAGCGTACTGGTAAATTTGTTCAGTTGACAAATGAAACCACCGAGTTTGTTATCTTTTCTCCTAAAGAATTTACAGCCTACCATGCAGATATATTGGTGATCTTCTGTAAGCAACAGGGAATTGCGCACACCCATAATGCAGCTGATAAGTATCTGGAAATTGTGGATACCGGTTGGGAAATTATAGGGGGCGGTACATGGAAAATAGAGGAGAAAGGAAAACTTCTTGTTCTTTGGGGCTTCTCTCAGGCTTATGGCAAATTTAACCCTGAGGGCCTTAAAGAAAAACTCACCACAGTCGGCAACCTTACAGGCTTTACAATTCAAATAGACGGTAAGTGATGTGGAGGCTAAGACTATGAAAAAGAAACTCATTATCTCAACTCTTGTAAGCGGGCTGCTTTTTTTTGCCTATTTTTACATCGAGCTGCGCATGCCAGTCAAGTTTGCAAAGGATGAGGTTGAGGTTTATATAGCCAAAGGGACATCCTTTAAAGGTGCTGTTAATAAACTTGTCAATGAAGGGGTTTTAAGAAGATTTTCGTTGATCTACTTTGCCGGTAAATTTAAGGGATTTGACAGGCGTATGAAGGTTGGTTTTTATAAGTTTAAGAGCGGACAGTCTCCTCTTTCTATCATAGATACGTTAGGGTTGGGAGATACGGTTAAAATAAAGGTCAGCGTGGTGCCTGGTGAGACTCTAAAAGATATAGCCCGTAAGTTTGGCGAGGTTAACAAAACCGAGGAGATAAAGGATAGCACAGAGCTGAGTGAGGATTTTTTAAAACAATCAAATGACACTGGTCTTCTCAAAAGTTTAAATGTAAAAGCGCCGTCTCTTGAGGGCTATCTGTATCCTGACACCTATGTGATAGAAAAGGGCATATCCTCAAAGGATGCGTTAAATACAATGGTAAGCAATCTGAGGAAACACTATCCACCCGACTTTAAGGAAAAAGCATCAGCTATTGGAATGACGGAAAATCAAGTGCTAACCCTTGCATCTATAATAGAGAAAGAGGCAAAGCTTGACAGCGAGCGTTTTCAGATTTCAGCCGTCTATCACAACAGGTTAAAGATGCAGATGCAACTACAGGCCGACCCTACTGCCATCTACGGAGTGAAGAGTTATAAGGAGGGAGTAACAAAAAGTGATCTGAAACATGTTACACCTTATAATACATATAAGATTTACGGACTACCCCCCGGACCGATTGCCATGCCCCAGCAAAGATCAATACTGGCAGCCCTTGAGCCTGCCGATGTGCCATACTTATACTTTGTAGCCAAAGGAGACGGCTCTCACAGGTTTTCAGAGACCTACGAAGAACACCTGATAAATGTTGATAAATACAGAAACGCGCTTAATAAACCGGTTGCAGACACTCAAGAGATGGAACCAACTCCTGATATTAAAAAACAACAACCGCATCAGCATTCAAAAATCGCTAAAAAGCACAAAACCACTAAGGTACATAGCAAGAAAAAGAAACACTCCACTCATAAACGGAAAAGACGATAATGTTAAAAAGGGCAAAAACCAGACAAATTCGACTCTCTAACGTAACAATAGGCGGAGATGCTCCCGTATCAGTGCAATCAATGACAAAGACCAGAACCACTGATGTTGAAAGCACAGCGTATCAGATTAATTCCCTTGAGATAGCCGGCTGTGAGCTGATACGTCTTGCCGTTCCTAACATGGATGCGGCACTTTGCTTAGGAAAAATAAAGGCTCAAATCCACATTCCTATGATTGCCGATATACATTTTGACTGGAAACTGGCACTTGAGGCTGTGGCACAGGGGGTGGACGGGTTGAGGATAAACCCGGGAAACATTGGGCCACTGTGGAAAGTAAAAGAGGTAGTCACAGCGTGTAAAGACAATGGAATTCCGATTCGTATTGGTGTAAACGGAGGGTCACTTCAGAAAGATATACTGGCTAAATACGGGCATCCCACACCGGAGGCGATAGTGGAAAGCGCCGAACGCCACATTGAAATACTTTACGACATGGATTTTAAGGAAATAAAAGTATCCCTTAAGGCATCAAACGTGCCAATTACGATAGAAGCCTACAGATTGTTCAGCAGCCGGCACGACATTCCGCTTCACATAGGTATTTCAGAGGCCGGAATACCGGAAACCGGAATAATAAAAAGCGCCGTCGGTCTTGGCGCACTGCTGTATGATGGTATAGGGGATACGATGAGGGTGTCTCTGACAAGTGAGCCTGAGGAGGAGGTACGTGTGGCGTATGAGATATTAAAATCCCTAGGGATACGGCAACGGGGTATAAATTTCATATCTTGTCCGACCTGTGGCCGCACTCGGGTTAATCTGGTAAAGCTTGCACATGAGGCATCAGAGCGGCTAAAGGCAGTGCAAAGCACCGTAACAGTGGCAATAATGGGTTGTGAGGTAAATGGCCCGGGTGAGGCCAAAGAGGCCGACTACGGCATAGCCAGCGGAAGCGGCGAGGGACTGCTGTTTAAAAAAGGTACTGTTGTCAGAAAGGTAAAAGAGTCCGATTTGATTACCGCTCTCATTGATTTGATTAATGAAGAGGTAAATTGACTCTTTACTAAATCTATACTACTTCTTGCATAGGTCTTATTCGTGGAGTGGGATGTTTACGCTTTTCGGCCTCAAACATACTAATTACATCAGTCTTAAAGAAAATGTAAATTATTAATATTTGGTATTTTTTATGGCATTTAGGTATCATATAGCTATGGAGAATGTAGAATGCTCTTTTACGTTAAACTAGAAAAAGCAGAAGATGGCTGGTTGGTGGCAGAGGTCCCCGCATTGCCAGGTTGTGTATCGCAAGGAAAAACAGAAGAGGAGGCTATAGAAAATATTAAAGAAGCTATCACTGCCTGGCTATGGACTGAAAATCAAAAAACACATTCTACCACACCTACTGATAAAGAATATGGTGTATCAGGCTTACGCGATCTGCCTCGCACAGGAAAGCCTCCAAGGTATGATAACGAATTTCGTAATAAGGTGTTAGCGCTTTTAGAACAACCGCCACCTGCCGGACAAGCGGTATGGGATGCTCCTGCAATGGCGAAAAATTAAATAGTTCTACTTATGCGGTATGGCGATTATTACAAAAAAAAGGTATTTGTTTGCATCGTAGGAGAAGCTGGAGTGTAAGCACAGACCCTGAGTTTGCATCTAAAGCAGCAGATATCATAGGGCTCTACTTGAACCCTCCAGAGAATGCTTTAGTATTGTGTGTAGATGAAAAGCCTGGTATTCAGGCATTAGAGAGAGCAACCGGTTATGTTGAGACTAAAAGCGGAAAAATTGTTCAGGGATATAAAAGTACCTATAAACGACATGGCACATTGAACCTTTTTGCAGCCCTTAATGTGGCAACAGGAGCTATTAATACGCAAACTACAGAGCAGAAAAAAAGACAAGATTTCCTTGAATTCATGAACAGCGTGGTAGATGATGTTGAAGACAAAAATGAGATACATGTAATTTTAGATAATTACTGCATTCATAAAAATAATGTCAGTTGGTTATCCGAAAATCCAAATGTCTATTTTCATTACACTCCAACATCGGCAAGTTGGTTAAACCAAGTAGAAATATGGTTTGGGATTTTATCTCGAAAAGCACTTCGAGGGGCTAATTTCAAAAACATTGAAGACTTACGTAAGGCGATAGAGGCATTTGTAACTGCATACGGTCCAAAGGCTAAACCGTTTGTCTGGCGTAAACGTGAGGTGAAAGGAGCACAACTTAGAAATACTATCGCTAATTTTTGCAATTAGACACTAGTTGTAATAAGATGATTTCTAAGAAACATTATGATGATGTTAATAAACAGATACGTTGTTCATGTGGTAAACTTATATATGTTTGGAAGAAACACTGAGGTAATCCGAACTACATACAGAATGACAACAATTATAAATCTTTTAATCTGCTCGTCTGTTTTGAGGGCGGAGCTCTCATTGAAACTTTTTAAGCGGCGGTACGCCGGTTAAAAAATCTCTACCCACATGGACAACAAAACTGCTTTAGAGTAAATCACACAATAGCTGATAAAAAACCGGGGGTCACGGGGAATCATTCCCCGTGCGGCAGGGGAATCCCCTTGAGGGGAAAGGATTCAAAGGAAAGGCAGAACCTTTCCTTTGGTTAATTTAATTACCTCACTTACCGGCATTTTCAGCAGGCTCAGGTGCCTCTAAGCCCAGAGCTTTTAGCACTTTCAGCGCATCAGTCCATACAACTGTTTTAGCGGACGGATTTCTCAGTAAATAGGACGGATGATAAGTCGGCATGAGTTTAATTCCTTTGTAGTCCTTGAATTCGCCGCGCAGACGCGTTATTGGTCTATCGGTTGCTAAAATTGCCTTAGTTGCAACCGTTCCCAGAGTTACTATTACCTCAGGTGTTATGGATGCAATCTGGTTCTTTAGAAAACCTATACACGCTTTGACCTCATCCTGCTCAGGCTCTCTGTTACCGGGTGGGCGGCATTTCACAACGTTTGCTATGAAAACATCCTCACGCCTAAGTCCCATTTTATTTATAAGGCTTGTTAAGAGTTTGCCGGCGCGTCCCACAAACGGCCGCCCCTGTTCGTCCTCATCTGCTCCAGGACCCTCTCCTATAAACATCAGCCTTGCATGTGCGTCACCCTCACCAAACACAATGTTCTTTCTAGTTTTATGGAGCTTACACCGCTTGCAATTGCCGATTTCTTGCCTGATTGCCTGAAGCGACATAACCTCAGAGCTGCTATGTATAGTCTCAGTGACATTGTCCGGTTCAATTTTGGATAAAAACACTTCGTCTTTTGTTGGTATCGGTAAAAACTCAAACCCCATCGCCTCATACACTTTCAAAATTTCCACCATTGTTGCCGCAAATTCATTATTTATCATACTACCAGCTACCTTTCGCCCCACTTCAGTTTTTCCCTGAGAATCTGAAAATAATCCCTTTCACAGGGAATTAAAAGTCTTGTCATGTGAGCAGAGCGTTTTACACTTACCACATCTTTCTCCTTTAAGTGATGACCGAGTTGTCCGTCAAGTGTTAGATAAATGTCCTCACTCCCTGAGCCCACCACTATTTCTATAGACATGTCGTCGTTGACCACTATTGGCCGATTTGTCAACGTGTGTGAACAGATTGGCGTAACAACGAAGCAGTGCAGGGTTGGATAGAGAATCGGGCCTCCTGCAGATAAAGAATAAGCCGTTGAGCCAGTTGGTGAAGATACAATTAATCCATCTGCCTTAAATGTAGTTACATAAGCACCATCTATAAACATTTCAAGGTCAAATATCCTTGCCAGTGCCCCTTTTGTTACAACCACATCGTTTAACACCGTGTAAGCTGCAAGCGTTTTGCCATCCCTTATGACCGAGGCATTTAACATAATCCTGTCTTCT
>JADFYB010000237.1:0-1477 GCA_015233245.1 Nitrospirota bacterium
CCAATTATAGGCTATCAGGGAGCGATTAATCTTACAAACTGGATTGTAAACACCCTGTTGGATGAGATGGACAGAAAAGCTATGTACAATGCGAATTTTGACGTAATACGATAGGAGCTGAATATAAACATGTACAAAAATGTTGATGAACTTACAACAGGCGTCTGTCAGACAGATGAGGGGCACAAGGTGTGCAGAAGCAGGGGGGGAGAGTCCTGTGCTTTTGACGGCGCTATGATAGTGCTTCAACCGATTGCGGATGCCGTGCATCTTGTGCACGGGCCTGTCGGATGCACGTCAAACACGTGGGAGGGTCGTGGCACGGTCTCAACAAAGGGGCATTTCCATCGTATGGGGTTTAGCACTAACATGAAGGAGCTGGACATCGTCTTTGGCTCAGAAAGTAAGCTCTATGATGCGATACGCCTTTGCAGGGACGAGTTTCAACCTGCCGCCGTGTTTGTATATGTTACGTGCGTAAGTGGGCTTACCGGCGAGGATGTGGAAAGTGTTTGTAAGAAGGCGGAAGAAGCGCTCTCACTGAGGGTAATACCTGTGCTGAGCCCAGGGTTTGTGGGGCCAAAGAATCTGGGCAACAGGATAGCAGGAGAGGCGCTGCTTGATTACGTCATAGGCACGGGAAAGCCGCCTCATCTGACCCCCTATGACATAAATCTGATAGGCGAGTATAACATTGCCGGTGACTTAGAGTTTGTAGAGCCTGTTTTAGAGGAGGCAGGTATAAGGATTCTTTCAAGGATAACCGGTAACTCCACTTTTAACGAGATAACATGCGCACACCACGCAAAGTTCAACGTAGTGGTGTGCAGCCGTGCGCTGATAAACGTTGCCATTGAAATGCAGAGGAGATATGGCATTCCCTATGTCGAGGTCTCGTTTTATGGTAAAACCTCCATGTCGGAGGCTTTAAGAGCAATAGCCTCGTCTTTAGATAACTCTCTTCAGTTTTTACAAAAGGTGGAGTTGGTTATATCAAAACACGAAAGCAGGGTAAATGCCTCGCTTAAAGCATATTCCTCCCTTTGCGGTAAACGGGCGGTGCTCTATACAGGTGGCGTCAAAAGCTGGTCTCTGATTTCTGCGCTTATGGATTTAGGAATAGAGATTGCTGCCGTAGGAACTAAGAAGAGCACGTTTGAGGATGAACTTAAAATGAAGGCTATCTTAGGCGATGACGCCCCGCTCTATGAGGACGTAACGCCAAAGAACCTTGCGGAATTAATGAAAGACGGGGACGTACTTGTGGCAGGAGGACGGAATTTTTATCTTGCAGCAAAAGAGGGGTTCCCTTTTATAGACGTAAATCAGGAACGGCACAAAGCTTATGCAGGTTACGATGGTTTAATAAATCTTGCAAGGGATATTTCTAACTCTATTTCCTTTTACGCTAAAGACAAGACTACGTTGTCTAACGTGCATACAGAGAGTGCCGACAGACCTCTTGTGGTAAATCCGC
>JADFYB010000237.1:1554-4042 GCA_015233245.1 Nitrospirota bacterium
GTTCATGGAGCGCAGGGTTGTAATTTTTTAACAAAGGTTCTGTTGACGAACCATGTCAAAGAGACGATTTCTTTGCAAAGCACTATACATTTTACAGAAGATGTGGTCTTAGGCAGTGAAAAAAGGCTTGCTGAAGTAATAACCGGTATATACGAAAAACAAAAACCACAGTTAATAGCCGTTATTACCACAGGTCTTACTGAGGTAAAAGGCGATGATGTCGAGGGACTCTTAGCAGAGTTGAGAAAGATGCTTAAAGGAGTAAGGATAGTTCACGTTCCGACCCCTGACTATCTCGGCTCTTTAGAGGACGGATATGCGTTGGCAGTTGAAAAAACAGTGGAAACACTAGTAAAGGCAGGAATTTATCCGATAAAGAAACGGTTGGTCAATTTGCTCATAGGGCCCCATTTAACGCCGGCTGATTTCACTGAGATAAAAACTATAATTGAGGATTTTAATTTGCACGCCATCACCCTGCCTGACCTTTCGTCTTTAAACGGAGGGCGCAAGGGGTTTTCTCCTCTTACCTCAGGAGGCTTAAAAATAAGTGAAATCGTTCATCTTCCTGCTGCTGAGTTTACAATAGCAGTTGGCACTGCTATGAAAACTGTTGCTAAGAAAATTAACGAGTTATGCTCTACTAAATATGTGGTCTTTGAGGGACTATCGTCTTTAGCCGATGTTGACAGGTTTATGAATACGCTTAGTGCGATAAGCGGCAGTGCAATCCCTGATAAGTATCAGTTGCAGAGAGATATCTTAGTTGATGCTCAAAGAGATGCCCATTACTTCTATGGCGGAAAACGCATATGTGCCGCTATGGAGACCGACCACCTTATACAGTTATCCAGATTATTGTATGAAATGGGATCTCCGCTTAAACTTGCCGTTTGCCCAAACAAGTCAGACAGAGTAAGGCACATCATAGCTCATGAGATAATCACAGGGGATATGAATTGTGTAAAAGGGGATTTTGATCTGTTGATAACCAACTCTCATGGCACTGACATTGCAAAGGCACTGAACATACCGATTTTACAGATGGGCTTTCCTGTGCATAAGATGCTGGGTTATACGGCAAAAGTGCGGGTTGGATACATGGGGGCTACAGAGTTGGTCAACGAAACAGGAACCATTTTAATGGAGGGCCTATAGATGAAAATAGCGTTTGCAACAACGAGCGGCATGACTGTGGATGAGCACTTTGGCAAGGCTGGTAATTTTGCGGTGTATGAAATGAAATACACCGGATGCGAGTTTGTTGAAGTCAGGACATTTAGTAATCAGGAAACCACAGAGATACAGGAAAGCCGCAATGAGGGACAACTGCATATTGATAAGGTTGAGGCAAAGGTGGAGAAGCTTAGCGATTGTAAGATAATTTATTTTACACAAATAGGGGGTCCTGCAGCTGCACGGCTTGTAAAGCGGTCAGTGATGCCAATAAAGGTGGATGAGGGCTCTGTAATTGCCGAGTTGCTTCAAAACCTACAGGAGACAATACAAAAATTGCCGGCTCCATGGCTTAAAAAAGCACTCATAGACAATACCGAGTTACAGTGAGCATAACGAGGCGGCAAGGAGAAAGCGACGCATCCCCTTACAGGGGATTCCCCTTTAGGGGAGACGTTGAGGAGCTTTTGACGTATGCCAACAAAGTTAGGCGATAGACTGCAACTCGGTATAATTCTATAAATTAAACGGAGGTAAAGTTAGATGAAAATGATAAGAGCATTTATAAGGAAATCGTATTGTCACTTGAGGGGGCGGGTTTTCCGTCTTTAACAAAGATGCCTGTGTTTGGACGGGGAAAGCAGAAGGGCCTTCAGGTTGGTCCTGTGACCTATGACGAGCTGCCTAAGACCTTGCTTCTTATTGTCGTAGAAGATAACGAGGTAGAAGCGGTGATTAAGATTATAGAGGGGAAAGCTAAAACCGGTTTTATCGGAGATGGTAAAATTTTTGTAACACCGGTTGAAAAATCCTACACAATACGGACAGGGGAAACCACGTTATGAGAGAGCTAACTATAATAATCCGTCGGCATATGCTCCCCGACACTAAAAAGGCCCTTGAGGAGCTTGGACTGCCCTCAATGAGTATTCAAAGTGTCGAGGGCAGGGGAAGGCAAAAAGGTGTTCTCAATGTTGACTTTGACGATGAGATGAAAGACGGGCTCTCTTCTGCTGTAAAGCTTGTACCCACACCCTCGGTGTATGCGCTGGAGCATCAATTGCAAAAGCCGGTGTTATACGTTCCAAAGAGGATGCTGACTGTGGTGGTGCCTGAGGGAATGGTGGAAAATGCAGTTAAGGCAGTGATAAATGCTAATCGAACAGGTCGCCACGGAGATGGTAAAATTTTCGTCTCGCCGGTAGAGCTCTCCGTAAGAGTAAGAACCGGAGAGAGGGGACTAGCGGCCATCTAAGTACCAAGCCGCATTCAATCGCCTAACATCGTTGGCATCGTCAAAAGCTCCTCAACG
>JADFYB010000238.1 GCA_015233245.1 Nitrospirota bacterium
GCCAAACCTGAGTTCATCGCCGTTTTTTAATCTGTGCGGACGCGTAATCTTCTCACCGTTAATGCAAATTCCGGCCATGCTGTTTAAGTCTTCAATGAAGACGGAATCATGGTCTCTTATGATTTTTGCATGCTGCCTTGAAATATACTCCTCCTTAAGAACAATGTCACACTTATTAGAGCGTCCGATAATGAGTTCTCCGGTAGTTATGGAAAATACCTCCTGAGGATTCAGTTTGTCTTTTAACAGTGAATACGGAATATAGTCTGTTTTAATGCATTTTTTTTCTGATTCATTAAGCACTCCGGTATCACACCGGTATAATTTGAAAGGCGCCTTTTTACCGTCTATACTTGTTATAGTGTCAAGTTTGCACCTTAATTGTAACTCTGGACACAAACTGATATAGGCATTTTCTGAAAGAGCAATCTCACCGGGGACTGCCAATTTTTCAAACCGGGAAGCGACATTTACAACGTCTCCAAAAATATCATTTTTCTCCACTATGCACTTACCCTTGTGAATCCCTATGCGAAAGTTTAGTCTGTGGCCGGGCTTTATATTTTTATTAGCTAGTGCCGCATCTCCTATAATTTGTATTGCTGAGGCCAGCGCATCATTTGAATTTGTAAAGTAAGAAAGTGAGCCGTCTCCCATGGTTTTTACCAATACTCCATTGTTCTTTATGACTATTGGAGTTATTATATCTTTATTTTTCTGGAGTAAAATCCTGGCGCTGATATCCCCCTCAAGGTCGGCAAGTGAGGTGGAACCCTTCAAATCCGTAAACATTACCGCTATTTCTTTTTTATACTTATCCTCCAACTTCTTGTCAATTTTCATACGCTCTTCTAATAACTTGTTTATATCTTCATAGGAGAGAGTCTCAGAGAGACGAGCGTCGTTACTATGGTTAAAAAAAATTTCCTCTGTTGGTGGTATCTCTACAGTTTCCGGTGTTGCTGTTTTAGAATCCTTATGTAAAACCTCATTATTAATTATTGCGTATATCTCAATTGCTGCATCTTTATTGATATGCTTTATTAAGCTTGCCATGGAACTCAGAGCACTCCATGCGTTATTAGCGGTTATTGTGTCCTGAGTCAGAGTCAAAGTCATAAAAATACTATTTATATCTCTGAGATTTTTCATGGTTTCGTTTTTATTTTTGAAAACGGTTAAAAAGCAATCATTCCATAACTCCTCTATTACATTAGATATTTGCTCAAAACTAAGCAAGATATTACCGGTGTTGTCCTCTTTGACCTCAGAAAACAACGCTGAGGACTTAAGCTGACTGCTGAGTTTATCGCGCCAATGCTCACCGTAGAGCTCAAGCAATGTTTTGGAAATAAAAGCGCACAACTCCATTGTAAATATGCGCAAGCCTTTGTTTAGTTGGTCCTCAAAATATAACATATAGATTTAATCCTCATTTTATCGGTATTTTGTTAGTTTCAAGGAAATCAAGTAATTTCTCGTATGATTTTTCCTTATTGTCGAAAAATTTAGCCCTTCTGACATCATAAAGTAAAGGTGGAATGTCACTATCGTCACAGTCATCCAGCTTTAATGGAAGAACTCTCTTGTCAGTTTGTTTTTTAAAAAAATTACGTAAAACAAACATATACTCAGCCCTGCACCAGTTTGACGCACCAAGATTTTTGCTTAAACAGACTAAAACATACCGGCTGTTGTTCAACCCTTCTTCTATCTTTTCACTGACCATCTCACCAAACCCTATGTCTTTATTGTCTATCCAATAACGAATTCCTCTGCTTATTAAATCAGGCAAAATGTTGCTCTTAATAAAATCAACATCATTTTTTGAGTGGGCGATAAACACGTCATATTTTTCATCTGATGACGCATCGGTATGGTCTTCTTTCCCACGGTCACTCAGCCTCTGTCCTCCTTCTCTTTTAATACCAGCAAACAGTTTTTTGATAGATACATGATTTGCCGTTATTTCACAAAACACATCGTTTATCCCTTGCTCCTGTAATTTAATGAGAAACGAATATTTGAACAGATGTTTGCAATCACTGCTGCAAACACAAGGGATTTTTAGCTCAACTTCAAGCTTTTTAGTTATTTTGTGAATATTTTCAAGGTGGTTTCGTATGATGGTAAAAAATTCATATTTATTTTTGCCAAAAACAACTATTTCAACTTTCTTATCGTTTGGATTTGCCTTTATATAGGCCAGCGTTTCAACTCCGTCTGTGATCCGCTCTAATATTACACCGGTGCGCCAGCATAAATATTTGCCATGCGCTCTTTTAATCAAATCATGCGCTCTTACGATAAACCTGGGGATGATAGTTTTAGGTAAAAAGTTATACACATATATAACTTTGCTGCTGTCTCTGTGGTCACAATCTACGTCAATGCTATCTGTTGCCAAAGCGCTTGCTATTACATGGTTTTTTGTACCCTCGATGGAAAACGAAAGTTCAAAGTTTTTCATTAAACTTAAAAGGGTACCGTAAGTTTCCTGAGGATAACCGTCTTTCCAAATATCCGGTAAATCGCTCTCATATAAAATCCCCTCTCTTTCTAAAACTGCTCTTGACGATACAACCTTATACACAGCATTTGTTACCCACGTGGGTTTTATTATTATTGTGTTTTGTAAAATTATGTCATCCTTAAAATGTAAAAACACGCCCAAATCATGAAGGTAGTCATCAAGCAGTTTTTCCTCTTTCTCATCTATGTTTTGTTCCACGCAAAGACTGTGGAATTCCGCGTAAGGAATATGGGTTTTGGCGTCATTTTCAAATTTCTCTCTGATTTTTATCCATGGCTCTAACCATACACTGCCCATGTGCGGTAGCTCACTTGCGATTTTAGCTATGTCGGCTTTCAGTTTATCAAAACTGTCATGACCTTTTTCAGGGTTTTTGCAACTAATGCGGTAGAAACCCTTTATAATCTCGGGAAATTTTTCCTTTAAATCCTTCAGATTAATATCGCTAGGAAACTCATCACACTTGTTGATAACCAAAATAACAGGGCTGTCCTCCCCAAACACTCTTATAATGTTTAGCCAGTGCTCAAGCCTGCCGTACTCATCCTCCTGTCTGGCATCCCACACAAGCATATAAACAGAGCGCTTTGTCATGAAAAACTGATGCGTTGCATGATATATCTCCTGACCGCCAAAATCCCAGACATTTAGTTTTAACCCCGGTAAGTCCTGCTGTTTTAACGTTATCTGCTTAACTTCTATTCCCCTTGTTGGCATCTCTTTATTTGAAAAAGTGTTATCAATTAACCTTCGGACAATGCTTGTTTTACCAACACCGCCCTGGCCGACAATCAGTAGTTTTGCCTCGTATATTTTCTCTGACGGATTTATTTCAGCTTTTTTGTGGCAGCTTTTAGTAGCTTTAGAATAATGATTTTCTATCTTTTTCAGAGATCTGAAGTATTCATTTACTGCGTCCACACCCCTTATAGCAATTTCTACCGGAGGTGTTACAAGAGGATTGTTGTCAATGTCTAATTTAGTAAGACTTGTGAGATTTACTATATCAGGGACTATAGCTGTTATTTGATTAGAGCTAATATTGAGAGTTTGCAGATTTTTGAGTTTTCCGATTTCTTTAGGGAGTGTTTTAATGGCATTGCCGCTTATGGAAAGCACAGTTAAGTTTACAAGGTTAAGAATCTCCGGTGGAAACTCTTCAAACATATTGTAGTTAAGCAGTAGTTCTTGCAAGTGCGTAAGGTTTTTTATATCTGCTGGAAGTGTTTTTAGACGGTTGCCATCAATAGACAGCAATTTTAAATTAATAAGTTTACCAATATCAGGGGACAGCTCTGCCAAAAGAGTGCCGTTAATCCAGAGAGTTTGTAGTTTCGTTAGCTTTTCGAGCCCTGCGGGCAGACTTGTCAGAAGATTTTCGTTAATCCAGAGAGTTTTTAGTTTTGTTAAGTTTTCAATTTCCGATGGCAGCTCTGTAAGGTTATTATTGTTAAGGCGCAGGACTGTCAGGTTTGTTAGTTTTCC
>JADFYB010000239.1 GCA_015233245.1 Nitrospirota bacterium
ATTTTTAAACTCTCAAGGAGATACTTAAGCGCGCTGTCATAATCGCCTTTGGCATGATATATTGTTGCTATATTTGCTTCAATAGCGCCTACATAATTTTTATCGTTCTTAGATAATACTATTTTTTCAACCTCTTTAAAAATTTCGAGTGCTCCGTCAAGACTGCCATACAATTGCTGTATTTGTCCCATCCTGATTAAAACCCCTAAATCCGACTCTAATCCAAGCAATTCATACACGGCTTTGCAATAATGAAACGCTGTTGCATATAAAGAGCTGTTATAATAATAACTGACCAGCTTACTCCCGATTTCATTAATCTTATCTTTTACTTCGGCTTTGTGATAATGATAGAATGCCTCCTCATGTTCCGTTAAACCGCCGGCAGAATTATTAACAACATCGTCGTAATAATTACCGGCAATTTTATTAGAAAATGCAACAGTGACAGCATTTTGCCCGTCATACTCTTTTAACAAATCGGCAATTATCGGTGTTACGAAATAATATTTATCTTCGTCTGTATCGTTTGTCTTAACCATTGAAATCTCAATTAGAGTCAGGTTGCCCAGATATGAAAGGGCAGCTTCTACGTCCATTAACTCATCATACTCCGGCTGTGTTGTAAGCGCCTTCATCTGAACCGGAATCCTGAAATTAGAAAGCAGATACAACGCCCGCCTTTGGTCAAAACTAACCAATTTTAATAACTCGTTAAAAACAAGATCCAGTGCCATCTTAGATCTTACATCTTCAACTTTGGAGGCTAATACAGCTTTCATATCTTTTATTGTTTTAAGCGAGTCTTTAATTAGCAACCGCTTTTCTTTATAAATTTCGTTAAAGAACTCAAGCGCCCGGAAATTCCCACCTAAGCTCTCATATAGAAATTTGACCAAATCAACAAATTCGGCTTCCTGCTTATCAAAAATCGTATCTAAATAGAATTTCTTGTTTAGCTCATGATGAATTTCAAATAGTTCCAGATATTGACACTTTTTCCAATAATCGTTAAACCCGATGTTGTTTAAATTGACTTCCTCGACCAGATTCTCAAACCCTGGAATTGAATACCTGCCAGTTAAAACCAACTGTACGATTTTCTCACTACAGAGATGTTTTATCACCTCGTAAATGTCTTGAAATCCGTCTTCTCCGTCTTTAAACTTGCCGGTTGAAACGTCCTGAAAGGTTTCAAGATTGTCAAAGACTAAAACGGGATCAAAATCTGTTGCAAACATTCTTAACATTGTATCAAGCCGAAGTATCGCCTCAGGAATGGATTTTGAGGTTATTGTAATGTTCACCATTTTTTCAGAACCGGTTTTTAACATTGCAGTTTTTATAACTTTTAAAACATCGTCAATCGAGCGCACCTCATGAGTGATGATTACAGGAACCGCTTTCGCAGAGTCTTTACTTATAGCGCGTTGAACCATATACTCGGCCATCGTACTTTTACCGACTCCTCCCTGACCTTTAAGCATGATTGGGGTGTTCTTAAAAAACGGCTCAAATACTCTTGCTTTCTCAGCCCTGCGCCCAACAAACAGAAAACCCGCCTTATGAGCGATAGATATTTGTTTTCCTTCGGTCACATATTGGTACGTTGTTAATTTCAGAGGAGCTGGAGCGCTATCCCAATCCACAAGGTTTTCTATTTTACGTGAGACATAGAGATTTGGGATCATCCATTGTTTAGGCAGCTGTTTTGAGTCGCTGGCTTTTTCGTATTTCTTTAATTCTCTTAATGCAGTTGTAAATGCTTCTGGAACAGACAGCTTGTTTGATAGCTTTGTGTAAAGCGCTGCCGTGAAAAATATTGCGTGTATGTCTAATATAGACATCCCCATAGAAACAACAGCAGGTGTGCCAAGGTTTAATAGTTTTCCGGTTACGCCACTTAAAATCTCCTCAGAGCTGCCCTGAGCGGTCTCACACGATGACAACACAACAAGCGGAATTTTATAATTGGAATTACAATTGACCGCTGCTGCAAATTTATCTTCATCTGCTAATTCACCTTTTAGGGTGTAATGGTTTTCTAAGTGTAAATACCCCTTACCCTTCTTAAACACGCCGTGGCCGGAAAAATGCAGAATGTGGTATTTGTTAGTTTTAATTTTTGCTTTTAAAGCCTCAAGGGAACCGTCGTCAGTGTAGTCAATTTGCACATGGCCAGTTTTAAGCAGCGGCTCAAACGCTTTTAGTATTTCGTACTCCTCGTCTTCGTGAGCAAGACGTGATTTATAATCCAAATCAAGCGGCGAGGAAATCATAATCAGGATTTTTAACGGTGCTACAACCTGAGGAATAAACTCAGGGTTGTTTTGTTTAATAATTGCGGTAGGTGTTTTTAATATATACAAACTTTCAATATCAATAAGCTGTTTATTGGTTTCGTATTCAACTGCATAAGACCACGGAAGGTTCAGCATTTCGTTATCGTCGTCAATTAACCTAAGCGTACAATGTTTGCCTGTAATTGCATCTTTTATTGTTGCTCTGAACTGAGAGTTAGCAGTGGCAATATAAGACAGTTGATTTTTAATTGTCTCAAGGGTTTCATCTCTGACCAGTTTTTGTTTTTCCATCGTCAGAATAAACTCTGAGTTGGCTTCTTTTAAGTTCTTTTTTTGAGTCTCAGAAATATCAAGTGTAACGTTGTTCCATTGCATAGCCCTCGTCCCCGTTCCGTACAGAATTTACTATCCAAATTATAACTCAGACTGTGGTGGGGATTGCAAGAGCTGGGGAGACTATTCCTTGTATAATTGCACAAATTCATCAACAGTCAGTCCTGCTTTTTTGATTTCATGACATAAGACAGGTTCTTTTATAGGTTTTCCTTTGTGGTATGGTAAAACAACAGCCACCTCATTCTTAACGAGCTTTACATGGCTGCCTCTTTGCGATTTAAATACCCACCCAGCTTTTCGGAATGTCTTTATAACTCTATCAGGGTGTAAATTACTAAGTTTACCCATCAGGCGATATTTGCCTGAGCACCTGCCGTGTCTTCAAGATAAAGCTCAATAGCCTCTTTTATCATTTCAAGACACTCTTCAGTCGTTTCTCCCTGAGACACCACGCCGAGGGTGGGAGACTCTACCCAAAAACCACCCGCCTCCGTATCAGGATGCAAAATAACTTCATACCGCTTACCGTAAACCATTACCATATCTTTGTTAGCAGCGATCATTATACTAAACACTAATACTATTTGATACAAAAATGCAACCGCGTTGTTTCCTTCATCTGCGTCATCTGCGGATTAATCTTTTTTCTGAATCACTTCTTTACAGTTGCCGAATTACCAAACAAATCCATTTGTCTGATGCATTTTCCGGAGGCTGTATCCCAAACCGACACCGTGCCGTTCCATAACCCCGCTACCACTGATTTGCCATCCGGCGTAAATGACAACGATGAGACATGTCTTGCACCCTCAGGGAAAACCATCACCTCTTTGCCTGAGGCTATGTCCCACACTCTGATAAGCCCTGTGGCCCCGCCCGATACGGCATACTTGTCATCCGGTGTGATTACTATAGAGGACACCGCCGCCGTGTGCCCCATGAGCGCCTTTACCTCACGCCCCAGCCCTATGTCCCACACCCTGACCGCTCCATCATACCCGCCCCCTGTCAACATAAACCGTCCCGATCTGCTTATCGCTATTGTCTGTATATCCTTAGTGTTGCCGGCAAAGGTTTTTATCTCCGATACCGATTTAATATCCCAAAGTTTCAACCTGTTATCCGTTGCCGCAGACACTGCATAGCGCCCGTCTGAGGTCACGGCTATTGCCACTATGTCGCTCTTTGTGCCGGGAAATGCCGCCAGCTCCCTGCCTGAAGTTGTGTCCCACAGTTTTAATCTGTTGTTTTTGGCGGCACTTAACAGCTGATTGCTGTCGGCCACCAATGCTATGGCGTCTCTCTGGTCTTTGTGGCCGGCAACGGCCCTTAGCTTTCTTCCTGGCTCAGAGTCCCAGCGTTTGACCGGGTTCCCGACA
>JADFYB010000240.1:0-2147 GCA_015233245.1 Nitrospirota bacterium
TCTGCGGTATTAATCTACGGAGCAATAAAGAGCCCTCTTGCTCAACCCAGAAATCTGATAGGCGGCCATGTAATTTCAGCCATAATCGGAGTCACATGTTATAAATTGTTTCATAGCCACATGTGGTTAGCGGCTCCGCTAGCTGTTGCAACAGCTATTGCTGTTATGCACCTGACACGCACGCTTCATCCTCCGGGTGGCGCAACAGCTTTGATAGCGGTAATTGGCGGTAAAACTGTAAATGATCTTGGGTTTATGTATGCTCTGGTGCCTGCAGGAGCAGGGGCTGTTATTATGCTTATCATAGCGCTTTTAGTTAATAATATTCCCAAAACAAGAAATTACCCTGAATATTGGTTTTAGAGTTGTTGTTTTCTTACCGGCAGTAAAAATGGTAAAATATTAGGTAAATTGAGTGAGCTTACGCATGTACTGTATGTGGGGGATTTAAGGATGCGGTCAGATGATGAGCAGCCAACAGAGGAGGCAATTGTGCGTCTTGTAAAAAAGCTTCAGGAGCAGTTTGAGAAAAGTACCCAACTTGATGCTAATATCAGGAAAAACCTGGAGGAGCTTATAAAAAACCACAAAGAGGCTAGTCAATGAAATTCGGCTACCCAAGATACAGCTATACACTATATAATTGCTTTTTCCCTTATAATAAATAAGCGGGAATGCCCGCACTTAGTAATTCTGATTGGAAAAACACCTGGAGGAACTTTGATGGAAAGAATACCTATGACACCCGATGGCTACAAAAAGCTTAAAGATGAACTGGACAGACTTCTGAAGGTGGACAGGCCGCAAAACATAAAAGACATAGCCACGGCAAGAGCACACGGTGACCTGTCTGAAAACGCCGAGTACCATGCAGCCCGGGAAAAGCAGTCTTTCTTAGAGGGCAGAATTCAGGAGCTTCAGTCAAAAACCGCTATGGCACAGGTAATAGACCCGTCAAAAGTCAAACATGACAAGGTTGCTTTTGGCGCTAAGGTTAAGCTCTTTGATCTTGAAACAGATGAGGAGAAGGAATACTTTCTTGTCGGCCCTGATGAGGCGGATGTAAAAGACGGGAAAATATCCATCACATCTCCGGTTGCAAAAGCGCTTCTTGGTAAAGAGGTCGGGGATGAGGTTACCATTCAGGCGCCTGCAAAGACTTTCAAGTACGAGGTGGTTGAAATCATCTTTGAATAGCACTTTTTATGTAATATACATTGATTTGTATTTCCCAATATGATATTATCAAACAAGACGTCAGTCAGCCTGAATGATGAGTGTGAGAGGGGAGATAACATTATGTATAGTGTTGAAATAAGCCGCAGTAATCCGGGATGTTTTCTGTTTTTAATAGATCAGTCTGGCTCTATGGGAGACCCCTTTGGCGGAAACCCAACGCTCTTAAAAAGCCACGGTGTCGCTGATGCTGTTAACAGGCTTCTTTCCAATCTCGTCATTAAATGCTCTAAAGACGACGGAATCAGAAACTATTTTGAGGTGGGCGTCATTGGCTATGGAAATCCAGATGTCTCCTCTGCTTTTATGGGGACCCTTGCCGGGCGTGAGCTTGTAAAAATAGAGGAAATCGGCAACAATCCTCTTAGAATAGAAGAGCGCCTCCAGCAAATATCCGCAGCCGATGGCGAGACAGTTCAAAAGAGCGTAAAATTCCCCGTCTGGATTGAACCCCTCGCCCGTAATGGCACGCCGATGTGCAAGGTTTTTGACACGGCTCGCTCTATTTTAGAAAGATGGATAGCCCTAAACCTCAATAGCTATCCCCCGATTATTATAAATATCACAGACGGCGATGCCACTGATGGTAACCCCATCCCGTATGCACGCGACCTCATGCGCCTTAATACTAATGACGGCAACGTGCTGCTTTTTAACATTCACATCTCTAATCAACACTCAGTGCCAATTATATATCCCGACAAAGCCCCCACTATCTCAGACCAGTATGCCGCTCTTTTGTTTGAAATATCAAGTCTTCTGCCTGATACCTTCATTACTGCAGCCCTTAACGACGGCTATGCCGTTAATCAGCAAAGCAGAGGGTTTGGGTTCAACGCTGACCTTATTTCCCTGATTAATTTTATTGATATAGGAACCAGAGTCGGAATGTTACGATAGGACATCTCTAT
>JADFYB010000240.1:2247-4003 GCA_015233245.1 Nitrospirota bacterium
TTAATTTTATTGATATAGGAACCAGAGTCGGAATGTTACGATAGGACATCTCTATATGAAGTTTTTACCTTTGTCCTCAGTCAAAAAGAGAAATGCTGTTTTCTTCAATAAATTCATTATGGATTTTCACAGCTATTACACCCCAAAAAACGGCAACTCTATGGAGGATTACGAGGATGCCTGCGGTTATAGTGAAGAGACTCTGTGTTTTTGTCTGTCCGATGGCGCTACGGAATCCCCGTTTTCTAAAGAGCTGGCAACTCTGCTTGTTAACAACTTTGTACGCCAGCCACATCACAATGACAATTTAAAACAGGCTCTGCTTAATGCTGTCATTCAGTCTCAAACCCGCTGGCACGATATACTGAAGGACAAACAACTCCCGTGGTATGCAGAGCAAAAAATATCCACAGGCTCACATGCCACTTTTACAGGGCTTCGCCTTACCGTGCTTCCTGCCAAATCCCTGAAAGACAAACTTAAAAGGGTTGTCAACATCAAATGGGAAACTGTCGGCGTTGGAGATTCTTGTTTTTTTATCGTACGCAACGACGAGTTATTCAAGACCTTTCCTGTCGGCAAGGTTGAGGACTTTAATAACACGCCGCCGCTTATCTCAAGCATTGAGCCACTGACAGAAGAGAACATTGCTTATGACTCAGGGATTATTCAAAAA
Source organism: Nitrospirota bacterium (assembly GCA_015233245.1). Classification (GTDB taxonomy): domain Bacteria; phylum Nitrospirota; class Thermodesulfovibrionia; order Thermodesulfovibrionales; family Magnetobacteriaceae; genus Magnetomonas. The sequence continues at coordinate 2,924 of JADFYB010000240.1, forward strand.
GGCGACAAACTATATCTAATGACAGATGCCATAGCGCTGTGGTTTTTAAAGTCCTCCATAAACGGAGATAAACCATGGGTTACGCTCCAGAGTATCGGCAGCATGGAGACCTTTATCTCTTTTGTTGATACACTCAGAACCGGCAAAGAAATTAAAAATGACGACGTATCCTGCATAACGATGAACTTTAAGCCCTGAAATTATGAAGAAATACCCTCTCCCTGACCAATATAACAAGGCGGTTCAAAACCCCGAACTGTGTTTCACAGACCCAGAGCTAAGAGCCGGCGCCATCGAATTAAACAAACTTGGGCTTCCCTTTGTAAGATGCGGTAATTTCTCCTCCGTATATAAAATCATACTGCCGGATAAGGAACTTGCTGTAAAATGTTTTTTTAATTACTACACAGATATAAAGTACCGTTACGAACGCATTTCTGAATGCCTTTATGCGATCAACTCTCCGTATTTTATAGATTTTCAATATCAGGAGGATGGAATCAGGGTTAATGGGAAAAACTATCCGCTGCTTTCTATGGATTGGATTACCGGCACATCGTTTGACAAATATATAGAGGAGTGTATAAAAACCGGAGACATCGGCAAAATTACCGCTCTCAGGGACTCCTTTGTTTCCATGTGCAGGCAGTTGAGAAAGGATAAGACTGCTCACGGAGACCTTCAGCACGCAAACATCATAGTGACCCCAGGTGGGCTTAAACTCATAGATTACGACGGTATGTATGTTGTCTCTGTGACACTTACGCAAAGTAACGAGGTAGGGCACCCTAACTATCAACACCCTAAAAGGACCCGCTTCCACTACAGTGAGACGATGGATAACTTCAGCGTCATGGTTATTCATACCGCACTAACGGCGTTAATCTATAAACCTGCTCTTTGGGAGAGGTATTTTAATGGCGATAACCTGATTTTTTCTGAAAAAGATTTTTCTAACACTAATCAATCCCCGCTGTTTAGGGAACTGCTCTCCTCGGATGTACTTAAAACACAGGTCACGGTGCTTGCTAAAACCTGTCTGCTGCCTTGTGAAAAATCACCGGATTTTTTATCACTTTT
>JADFYB010000241.1 GCA_015233245.1 Nitrospirota bacterium
TTAACGTTATTGCTATCCACATACCTCCCCTCAGGGAAAGACGGGACGATATACCTCTTCTTGCTATGCACTTTCTAAAAAAAGCATCCTCAAAATACGAAAATAAATCCGTAATCGAAATAACTACAGATGCAATGAACGCTTTATTAGGTTATGACTTTCCGGGCAATATACGAGAGCTCGAAAACTTCATAGAATACGCCGTAGCTGTTGCTATAGGCGATAAAATTACCATAAATGACCTGCCCCCGATTATTCGCAAAACACATATAAGCCAAAATCATACTGAGGGGTTAAAACCATTGAAAAGCGCAATGGAGGAGTACGAACGAAGCCTTCTCGTTAACGCTCTTGCAGCAGCCTGTGGCAATATTTCTAAGGCTGCAAGACTTTTGAACATACACAGACAACGGTTACAACTAAAGATTAAAGAACACTCGATAGACATTAACCGGTTGAAAGACAATACCAGCAGTAGATAAAGGAGGCATACTGTTTTGCAAATCTCCGGCAAAATTGTGGATATTTTTAGTGAAACGGTGTATCCTGCAACCATAACAGTCAACAACGCTCGGATTGTTTCAATAAAACGGGAACATGTGCCCTTCAACAGATACATTGTCCCGGGCTTAATAGATTCACACATTCATATAGAGAGCTCAATGTTGATTCCTTCTGAGTTTGCCCGTCTTGCCGTCGTTTGTGGCACGGTCGCCACAGTCTCCGACCCCCATGAGATAGCAAATGTGTGCGGAGTTGAGGGGGTGAGATTTATGATAGAAAACGGAGACAGTGTGCCGTTTAAATTTTACTTTGGAGCACCTTCATGCGTTCCTGCTACCCCGTTTGAAACCGCTGGCAGTTCTTTGGGGATTAATGAAATCAGAGAATTGTTGATGTCGGATAATATTAAATATCTCAGTGAGATGATGAATTTCCCGGGCGTAATTAATGATTCTCCCGATGTCATAGCTATCCTGAATCTGGCTAAGTCGTATGGAAAACCAATAGATGGCCATGCACCAGGATTAAGAGGTGAGAGTTGCAAGAAATACATTGATGCCGGCATAAGCACAGACCACGAGTGTGTCACAATTGAGGAGGCGTTGGAAAAGCTCTCTTATGGCATGAAAATCCATATCCGGGAGGGCTCTGCTGCCAGAAATTTTGATGAGCTTGTCCCGCTTATTCGTACCCATCCGGATACAGTTATGTTGTGTAGTGACGATAAACACCCAGACGACCTGGTTAAAAGCCACATTAATGATATGGTTAAAAGGGCGATAAAACACGGCATCGATATAATGAGGATACTGAGAGCTACCTCTTTAAATCCTGTTAAGCACTATGGCCTTGATGTCGGACTTTTAAGAGAGGGTGATTATGCTGATTTTATCGTTGTAGATAACCTCACGGAGTTTAATGTCCTTGAGACTTATATAAACGGAAACCTTGTAGCTAAAGACGGTAAAACACTGATAAAAAGTGTACAAGCGAAGCCGTTAAATAATTTCAGCACACAAGTAAAATCAAAAAAGGATTTCGCTATAGAAGCTAAATCCGGAACGATTAAAGCTATTGTAGTTGAGGACGGGCAAATTACCACTAAGATGGAGTTGGTTACACCTAAAATAGAAGGGTTATATGCAATTTCCGACACAAGCAGAGATTTACTTAAAATAGCAGTGGTTAACAGATATGAAAATGCAGCGCCAGCGGTTGGATTTATAAAGAATTTTGGACTAAAAACCGGCGCTATCGCCTCATCTATAGCTCATGACTCCCATAACATAATTGCCATAGGGGTGCGTGATTCAGACATCTGCCGGGCTGTAAATTTAGTCTTAGAAAGCCGTGGCGGGATAGCTGCAGTGTGTGGCGGCAAAGAGGACATTATGCCGCTTCCTTTTGGAGGCATCATGACCAATGCTAACGGCTATGAGACAGCCAAAAGGTATAGCTATATCAGCAGCATAGTAAAGGAGAAAATGGGCAGTCCTTTGCGGTCGCCCTTTATGCTCCTTTCTTTTATGGCCCTGATTGTTATCCCATCCTTGAAAATCAGCGATAAAGGGCTTTTTGATGTTGACAACTTTACCTTTACAGAGCTGTGCGTGTTGCCTCAATAGAAAATCTATACGAAAGTATAATAGTTGCCTCATAGTATAATCTATCTGTAAGCATTATTATTAGAACCTGAGTTTTTGGTATTAGTCAAGCTTTTGCTTTTGTCAGATTTTTGTTTTTAATGACTTCCTCCTTCAAGAGAGTGAGTTCCTGAAGCTTTTCCTGTAACCGTGTAATGTTTCTTTTGAGCTCTGCCGGGTTTAGTACGGTATATTGAGAAGTCTGTCCTTATTCTCTTGTGGCACTTGCGGTGACATTAAGACTCTTTGATAAGGAGTTATAGGCTTATCGTATTTTTTAGTTATTTTAGAGCCTGTCCTTATTTTTTCAGTCAATTTCATTACCGTTCGTAAGGTCTTTGAAGGGGCCTGAAGCTGCTCCTTAATTACTATAACTAACTCTCTCGCCCTCTACAACCTCACCTATAATAAAAGCCTTATGTCCCAAAGCGTTTAATTTTTTCAGAGCAGCTGCCGAGTCCTCTTTACATGTTACAACCACATAGCCTATCCCCTGGTTAAAGGTGCTGTACATTTCGTCTTCAGGAACATTGCCGATATCTTTTATAAGGTCAAACACGGCAGGACGCTGCCATGTGGATTTATCAATACGGGCGCCGTATCCATCAGGCAAAACCCGCGGAATGTTTCCGGTTATGCCGCCTCCGGTTATATGCGCCATACCTTTTATTTTCACAGTTGTCTTAAGCTCAAGGATGCTCTTTACATATATTGCCGTAGGAGTCAATAGCTCCTCACCAATGGTTTTTCCAAGCTCTTTTACATATGAATCAACTTTTAAGCCCGCAATTTCAAAAAACACTTTTCTGACAAGTGAATACCCGTTACTGTGGATGCCACTTGAGGGTAGCCCAATAATGGAGTCGCTCGGCATGATAACAGAACCATCTGTTATTTCATCGGAGTTAACAACACCAACGCAAAACCCCGCCATGTCATATTCACCGCTTTCATAGAACCCCGGCATCTCTGCCGTCTCTCCGCCAATTAACGAACATCCCGCCTGCAAACAACCCTCGGCTATCCCCTTTATAACCTGCTCAAGCACCTCCGGCTGCAAGTTTGACACCGATAGATAATCAAGGAAAAAAAGTGGCTCAGCTGAGGTTGTTAGCACATCGTTAACACACATCGCAACAAGATCTATACCCACCGTGTCATGAATGCCTGTCATAAAGGCAAGTTTTAACTTAGTGCCAACACCGTCAGTGCCGCTTACCAGCACCGGGGAGTGATATTTTTTTAGATCAAGTTTAAACAGTGCACTAAAGGGCCCAATCCCTGTAAGCACCTCTTTCCGCAGAGTTTTTGCCGCATGAGGGGTGATACGTTTTACGAAGGCATCCCCAGCCTCTATATCAACCCCAGCGTTTTTATAAGTTAGCTGTGGTTTTTTCATTTCTTTTTTGAAGCAGCACAACAACATCCTTAATTGCCTCAAGGGCTGTGCGGGCAGCTTCTGATTGTGCCGATTTCTTGTTTTTGCCCTCGCCCGTACCAAAACACCTGCCGTTTAGCCTTACCTCATAGGTAAAGGACTTATCGTGGTCAGTGCCGCATTCATCTGCAAGCACGTACTCCGGGAGCTCTGAGTAAAGTTTTTGGCCAAGCTCCTGAAGTTCTGTCTTATAGTCAAAACACCGCTGTTTAACCACAAGCTCTTCTATTTCCTTTTTATAAAGGTTAAGGACTACCTCTTTAGCTTTGTTATAGTCAGAGTCAAGAAATACGGCTCCTATTATGGCCTCCATGGAGTTTGCCAGTAATGACGCCTTTTCACGTCCCCCTGTCATCTCCTCACCTTTTCCAAGTCTCAGGTAACTACCGAGGTTAAGCC
>JADFYB010000242.1 GCA_015233245.1 Nitrospirota bacterium
AGTGCATTAATAGCCTCAATCTCGTTAGTGTCTGAGTGTGTGCCATCGGCGTGAGCGATAACTACGTCAACATCTGAGGGGGTTATGCCACTATGCGTAAGAGCCGTCTCCATAGAGTGGGATATGGCCTCTTTTGTTGGAAAAGACGCAACCCCGTTATCATTATAATCAAAGGCAAAACCCCATCCGGTGATTGATGAGACAAAAGATATGCTGCGCTCTTTGGCTAAAGAGTATGGCTCAAGAGCAATAAATGCCCCTGCCTCACCTAAAATAGTGCCGGTTCTGCTTTGGGAAAATGGGCGCAGTGCTCCATTAGAGTTGTCTTTTGAAATAATCTCAAACACATGGCCTCTGATTAAACTTTGCGGATTAACCTTCTCAGACACACCGCCAGCTATAATCGCAGCCGACTTACCGCTAAGAACAGAGGAAACTCCCTCGGTTACAGCATACACAGCCGACTCCCCATGAGGTGAAAACACAGTGTTGTCTCCTTTTAACCCAAGAACAATTGAGCCCTGGCAAAAGGCAATGTTGTTAAGCATGGCAAGGGGCCAAAGCGGATAAATCTCTCTGTAGCCTTTAGTAAAAAAAGTGTCATAATTAAACACGTTTTGAGATGATTTTAAAACAGCAGGCAGTAGGTCTGATATTTCATAGTCAACCATTCCAAGTCCCGCAAAAAAACCAATACGGTCAGATGGATATAACTTTTCATTAAACCCTGCCGATTTATACGCTGCAATTGCGCTTTCCATAAGCAGATACGAGTGCGTATTCATAATTCTTGAGTGCTTTGGTGAAATTCCAACAGACTGGGCATCAAGGCACTGTGCCTGAGCACAGGGGAGCCCGTTTAGCCCCTCGGACTCATATCCACGGGTTTTACGAACTCCTGGGCTCCCGTCTATGAGAGCGCTATATAAATCATGGGCGGTGTTACCTAAGGAACAGGTAACACCGCAACCTGTTATCACAACAGAGGCATCCATCATAAGTGGCCGTTTAAGTAAAGCTCATCTCGGCACCGGTTCCCACGGACGCGGGGGATTCCCTGAGTTGGGTACAACCCATAAAGGTACAGGAAACCACGGAACCCATACAGTAGCCTCAACAGCAACCGGCGGTGGTGCTTGCACGACAGGTACCGGTAGTAACACGCTTGGCACTACGTAAACATGCCTGCGCCTGTGCACTGGATAATATGCTGGAGGGGGAGCTGGAGGTAACGGATAAGGATACGGAGCTATGTAACGCGGCGGTGGCGGGCCAAAAGGTGGATACGGCGGTGGAAATGCCTCAAGCAATGTGCTAAATAACACAGCAAACAACAGCGCTGTAGCCGTAACAACTACGACTTTTTTTAACATCATCTCTATACACCTCCTCTTGTATGACCGTTAATTATATTCTAACCCTGTATGACGAAATAGTCAATATAAACTCTCCGAGCGCTTTTTATTGAAACCCAATCCACTAAAATGATAGACTACTTTTAACGATTTTGATAAAAGATAGAAAAAAGGAGAAAAACTATGCCGCAGCTTACACTGCTAAAAACGGCAAGGATACTTGTTAAGAAGCACAATTTTACCGGACAGGGACTGCGTGAAGCAATACCGTACATAAACGCCTTTAACGGAAAACGTTTTGTGCTTAAAATAGGAGGCTCTGTTTTAAATGATTTAACACTCCTGCCTCTTTTAGTAGAGGATGTGGTGTTTTTAAAAAAAGTAGGGATTAATCTTATTTTGGTTCATGGCGGAGCGCGTCAGCTTAGTGAAGCAATGAAAGCAAGAAATTTATCCGTTGAGTTAAAAAACGGCTTGCGGGTAACATCTTCTGAGGTGCTTGAATTAGCGGCAGAGGTTTTTACTGAAATTAGTCAGGCTATCCGAAAGGAAATAGAGAAAAACGACTATAAAGGCGCTATTTTTGGTCGTGAATCAGGTCTTGTAAAATCAAGTCAAATTGACCCATCCTCTGGTTTAGGGTTTGTTGGTGTTCCACAGAGTGTTGAGGTCACTTTGCTAAACGCACTTGCTAAAGATGTAATCCCTATTGTTTCGTCAGTTACTGCTGGGATTAATCCTGGCGATATTGGCTTCAATGTTAACGCTGACGATGTTGCAGGTGTAATTGCTGCAGGGATTGCTGCAGAAAAGCTGATTCTTATGACCGACGTAGAGGGTGTGCTGGATGAATCAGGGAGGCTTTTATCCACTCTGACAGTGAGCCAGGTAGAGGAACTGATAGCACGAAAGGTTATCCACGGCGGCATGATACCCAAGGTGCAGACTTGTCTTAACACGCTAAGAGGCGGTACTCAAAAATGCCACATAATAAAAGGCAGCGCCCGCTCTTTCATGGATGAGATTCTCACAGATGCTGGAGTGGGGACTGAGTTTGTCAGGGATGATTTTATTAATGAAAAACTGAATAAGTAATTCCACTCGCTATTAAAAACTACGCAGTTAGGTTATAATAAAAGTAAGCTTCTTAACGAATTTTTCAGGGGATGTCATATGAACAGATTTTTTGCTTCTATGATATGTTTTCTTTCCGGCTTTATGTTTGCAGTATATCCGCATTTTCTGCTACCGCTTAAAAATATGGTGACTATAACTGATGCTAATGTGCTAAATATATGTTTTATTCACTATCACCCTGAGTTATACCTTGGAATCTGTGTGATGGCAGCTGCAGTGTTATCATTGAAATACAAAAAAGCACACTTTATTTCTATTTTACTCTCCATTGTCTCGTTAATTCACGCTATTACCCTAAAATCTGTAAGCTACTATACGTTTGGAGAAGACATGATGATAGCTGCCAACATATCATCTATAAGGTCGCATACAGGGATTAAGTATGTACTATTGGTTTTAGCTGTGATTATGCTCATATCCTCATCTTTAGCTCTGAAAAAGCAAAAACCGTCACTCCCTAAAATTAGTATTTTTTTGTATGCATGGGATAATCTTAAAATGAGGCGGTTTCGTAGCAGCTCACTCATCTTAACCTCAGCCATTGTTACGATAGTGACATTGGTTTCATTTTTTGTGTAGAAAAATCTCTCAAACTTTCTTATCAAAGGTTAAAAGCAGATATTGTGGTTGTACCTAAGGGAGAAGAAACTAAAGCCATTAACCTTATCACAAAAGGAGAGCCGATTCTGTTTTATTTTGCGGAGGGTGTTTATGAAAAACTCAAGAAAGTCCGCGGCATTGATGAGTTATCCCCGCAGTTGTACCTGCAGCCTTTCTCATACGACATTGAATCCACAATTGATAAGGTACTGATTGTAGCCTTTGACCCCACTTTCGATTTCATAGTTAACCCATGGATTGAGTATTCAATTGGGCAAAAAAATGAAGTATCAGGTCTGACAGCCGGTTATAAGGTGAAATATTACCCCGGACAGGAGATTAAATTATTTGGGAAAAAACGGAGGATTCTCACAAGTTTAATTTCCACGGGAATCGGTTATCTTGACCATGCTATTTTTATTCCTTTAGATGAGGCACGGGAGTTTATATCTCAATTAAATAAAACACAGGCTACTACGATAGCCCCTAAGAAAAGATTGCCAGGCTTGAGCTTTATGGATAGCAGTTATAACACAGAACCTGACTTAACACAGATTAAACCGGATACATTTTCTGTTGTGTTTGTAAAAGCGGCAAAGGGTATATCTGTTAAGAGTTTAACAAAAAATATTTATGACTCAGTTAAAGGTGTATCCGTAATAGACATAAACACCACAGCTAAAGAGGAAAAGAAACACTTGTTGTCTAAAACCAAACCGCTTATTATTCCAGCTTTTACAATTATTGTGTTTGGCTCAGTTATACTGTTTACTGTCTTTTCAATGATGGTAAACGAAAGGAAAAGTGAGATTGGAATGCTCAGAGCACTTGGAGCAAAACGTAAGGACATTTTCTATGTGATAGTTA
>JADFYB010000243.1 GCA_015233245.1 Nitrospirota bacterium
TGCTCCAATACGCAGAAGATTTGACGTCCATATTGCTAAACATTTTATGGTTACCGGAAATAATATAAGCCGGCTTGAGCGTTTAGCCTCCACACTGGATTTTGACAATGAACCTTATCCTGAGGTTGTTAAGGCATGTAAGGACGCACTTTTGATAGCAAAAGAGAAACGTTTTTTCCACTGGAAACTGGAGTTTCCTGAGGTTTTCTATTCAAATGCCGGTGAGCTCACAAATCCCGGTTTTGATTGTGTTATTGGAAATCCGCCGTATATAAACATTATGTTTATAAAAGACAATGAAATAGATTTTTTTAAGAAAACCTATATGGTTTTAAGAAGACGATTTGACCTTTATACATTATTCAGTGAGCGTTCATTATATTTACTGAAGACTTTAGGCTATCATGCGTTCATTGTTCCAAATAAAATACTAAGTGAAACCTATGCCTCATCTTTAAGAAAACTGTTCCTTGAAAAAGTTAAAATAAATTATATTTTGGATGTAAGTGAACTCAACATATTTCCTGAAGCTGCAGTAAAGCCAATAGTTTATGTTATAGAAAACAGGGCTGTTCCGGAAAACAAAATTGAAATTGAAACTCCGTTTAAAGATGATGTTTCAAATTTAAAGAAAAATCAAATTCCGCAAAATGATTTCTTGAATATTCCAGAGTTTAGAATAAGATTAAATTGGACAGAGACAATTAAAAACATAATACATAAAATTGATAAAACATCATTTCCGGCATCGAGAATTCTTTATGTAAGTTGGGGGGCTCAACCAGGATTTGTAGATAGATTTTTTTATGAAGGAATCGAACCCGAATGTGAAAATCCTGCCGGTAAATGTGAAGCCAAGCATTGCTTTTCAAAAAGGGGACTTTGTAAACCATTAGTAAAAGGAAGCTCCGTTGAAAGATATGGCATTATATATGAAAATTTACATATTATTTACGATACGCAAGCTCTGCACAGACCTGCCTTTCCAGGACTGTTTGAAAACGAAAAAATAATCAGCAGTAAAGTTACAGGGAAAAAAGGAATTGTTTCAGCATATGACGATAGCAGGTTCTATACTGATGATTCTTTGGTAAATTGCATTTTAAAATATCATCTGAAAGACATTGACTCCGGTATCCTAAGAGAACGAGGCATAAGATTCAGCGATGAGCAACGAGTGGAAAACGAAAAAAACAACAAAGTATATGACAGGGATTCGATAATTTACGAAAAAGATTTTTTAGAAAGTAAGGATTTTAGCTTATTTTTCTTGCTTTCACTTTTTAACTCTTCACTGATAGGATTCTATTATTTAAACTACGTAAGTGGTGAGCTAAACGTTTTTCCAGAGCATGTAAGAACATTACCGGTTAGTCATATATCGTTTACTACTGAGCCTGAGATAAGAAGTAAAATGCTAATTAATTTAACAACATTATATAATCAGAGAAAGTATAAAGAACTATCAGAGATAACAGACAATGAACTATCCTCACGCCGTAACGACACGATTCATGACCTGTTAGCATATCTTGCAAAACAGATGGTGGAAATGAATAAGGAAAAGAATGCAGAAAAGAAGGGATTTTTGAAATGGTTTGAGCGTGAAATCAAAGGACATATAGCTGAGCTAACCGGTAAAAGTTTGATAAGGCAGTATAATGACCATAAATTTGAAGAGATAATTGAAATACTCAGGAAAAACAAAATCAGGATTAAAATCAATCCTTCAAACAGAAAAATTCAAAACATGCTTGAAGCGGAGTTTACTAATAGCAACGCAATAATTGCTCCTCTGCAAACAAAAATAAACGAAACCGACAAACTGATAGACAGTATCATTTATAAACTTTACGATCTGACAGATGAGGAAATAAAAATTATCGAGAGCAGTTAACTGTTCCTTACCGACTCTATAATTTCGTAAAATTTAGCTATAATAAAGTTTTTAGTGGAATTTTTTGTTACAATCAATTACAATTACGCAGAGGCAGTTAATAAAAACAGGCGGATATGAGAAAGACAACTAAGATAAGTTATGCAACCGGGTTGCCGGGGAGCATTAGTTCTACGGCAGGGTGGTCTGATTTGTCGGAGCTTGATAACAGGTATCAGGCGATATTCAATACGGTAAGCGATGCTATATTTGTCTATGATGCCGTAATAGGTAAATTAACAGACGTTAACGACAAAGTTAAGGAATTATACGGCTACAGCCCAGAGGAGGCAATAAGCGTAAACCTTCAGGCGATAAGTGTCGGAGAGCCGCCATATGATTCTCAAAGGGCCGAGGAGCTAAAAGGATTGGCTTTGAATGGCGTTCCACAGAAATTTCAATGGCTCTCTCATGACCGTCTTGGAAATAGCTTTTGGGCTGAGATTAACCTTAAACTCATAACCATAAACAAGAGGAATTGTCTTATTGCTGTGGTGAAAGACATATCTCAAAGGCGAAGCCTTGAAGAGACAGGCAAGCGTTATGAGTTCATTGTAAACACATCCAAAGAGTTTATGACTTTAATAAACAGAAACTATATTTATGATGTGATAAATGCCTCCTATGGCAGGGCACACGGGAAAACCCCTCAAAATGTTATAGGTAAAAGCGTCCGTAAAGTCTGGGGAGCTGATGTGTTTAATACTGTGATAAAAAAGCATCTGGATAAGTGTTTTGCCGGTGAGGAGGTAAACTATCAGTCATGGTTTAATTTCCACACGCTTGGCCCCAGATTTCTTGACGTAACCTACTATCCATACTACAACCTCAACGGCCAGGTAACTCACGCAGTTGTTGTAAGCAGAGACATAACCGCTCACCAACAAGCTGAGGACATATTAGCAGAGGCATCAGATAATTTGAAAAAAACAGTAAACGGTGCGATAAAGGCTATTTCACTTATGATAGAGATGCGTGACCCCTACACGGCAGGACATCAGCGCAGGGTGTCTGACCTTGCTATGGAAATAGCAAAAGTGCTAAAGCTAAGCGATCATCAGGTAGAAGGCATTCGTATAACCGGTTTTCTGCACGATATAGGAAAGATAGTAGTGCCCGCCGAAATCCTTTCTAAACCTACAAAATTAAACGATTACGAACTTAACATTATAAAAATGCACTCACAAGTGGGTGCTGATATTTTACAGGGAATAGAATTCCCGTGGCCGGTTGCAAAAACCGTGCTTGAACACCATGAGAGGCTTGATGGCTCAGGGTATCCGATGGGGTTAAGGGGAAATGATATCTGTCTTGAGGCTAAAATAGTAGCCGTAGCCGATGTTGTGGAATCAGTAGCTTCCCACAGACCATATCGGGCTGCTCTTGGAATTATAAGAGCTCTTGATGAAATCTCAGCGGGCAGGGGTATCCTCTACGAACCTAAAGTCGTTGATGTATGCACTAAGCTCTTTAGAAGCCACAAATTCAGATTTGACTGAAACCAGATCTTCTATCTAATTAACTACAGTCTGAATCCCGAAATAGAATCTTTCAGGTGGTGGGCTACCTGAGCTAATTCATTGGCCTCATTAAGCACGTCTGAGGATGCGTTTTCTATTTCCTGAGCAATTATGGATGTTTTTTCGATATTGCTTGATACGTCTTCGGAGGCGGCTGACTGCTGATCTATTGCAACGGCTATGTGGACTATTTCTTCACTGCCTCTTTTAACAGCGTCTTCTATAGTATTTAGGAATTCCCCCACCTGTTTAATATATGTGATTGCCTCGTTTACCTTTTGTGAGGACTCCTCCATAGACCTGGCTGTTTCTTGTGCCTCATTCTGCACAGCGCTTATTCTGTCGGTTATCTCAACAGTGGCTTTAATGGTCCGTTCGGCAAGTTTACGTACCTCATCGGCAACAACGGCAAATCCTCTGCCATGCTCCCCGGCACGTGCTGCCTCTATTGCGGCATTTAGTGCAAGCAGGTTTGTCTGATCTGCTATCTCTTTAATTACTG
>JADFYB010000244.1 GCA_015233245.1 Nitrospirota bacterium
ACATCACAAACTGCAACAATACGCCCCTCTACGGGTATAGCCTCACCGGAGATGCCATACGGATAACCTTTGCCGTCCCACTTCTCATGGTGAGTCAGCGCTATGGTTCTTGCAAGAATCATTATCTCTGAATCATGATTGTCAAGGATTTCTGCGCCTTTTGTTGTGTGGGTTTTCATTATTTCAAATTCCTGAGGGTCAAGTTTTGCCGGCTTTAGAAGTATGCTGTCTGGTATGCCTATTTTCCCAACATCGTGCATTGGGCTTGCGTGAAGTATCAACTCACAGTGTTCCTTACTGAACCCTGCTCCCCTTGCCACTACCTCACAAAACTGGCTCATCCGGATTATATGATTTCCGGTCTCATTGTCCCTGTATTCTGATGCCCGGCCAAGGCGGCGGATTATCTCCAACTGGGTGTTTTTTAACTGTCTTGTTCTCTCCTGTACTTTTTCCTCAAGACTCTTGTTGTAATCTATCACTTCATTATGTAGAAGGCGAATCTCCAGCATGTTTTTTATTCTCGTTAACACTTCAAGTCTGTCAAACGGTTTTGTTAAGAAATCCTTTGCACCGTACTCAAGCGCCTTTACCCTTATTGTCCTGTCCGTATAAGCAGTCAGAACCATTATTGAAAGATACGTTTTACTTTCTATTTTTTTTAACTCAGTCATAACCTGAAATCCATCCATAAATGGCATATTCAGGTCAAGCAAAATCAGGTCGGGATTATGCAACTTATACAAATCCACAACATGGCGTGAATCTGTAGTTGTTAAAATATTCTTGTAACCCTCAGCCTTGAGCATCTTTTCTACCAATGCTACATTTGCCTGGCTATCATCCACTATCAATATTGTAGCTTTAGATATTTGCTCTGTGTCCAAAGTTTATTGCTCCTTAACCCTTTTCGCTAAAAGTCCTTCTATTATACCCATAAGCTCTTTGAAATTAAATGGTTTAAGTAAAAATCCGGTAAAGTCATTCCTGTTTACACTAAATTTGTTACCCTCATCTACATAGCCACTTATTGCTATAACAGGTACTTGTGCTGTGTCAGCATCTTCTCTGATTCTCTTTAACACCTCTACTCCTGATATATCCGGAAGGTGAATATCAGTAAGTATTATGTCCGGTTTGTGCTCTTTAGCAAGCTTTATTCCAGTTAACCCATCATTTGCAGAAAGGAATTCTATATTGTTATAACGTGATACTATTTTGCCAAGCAGCGTTACACTTGCCGGATTATCATCAATGTAAAGTATTGTATATTTATCTTTTCCTTCTGTACAAATAATATCATCAAATATACTGCGCTGTTCTTTATGAAATTCATTGTCAGAAAATTCAGTTGATACCGGAATTGTGAAATGAAATCTGCTCCCCCTGCCCTCTTCACTTTCCACCCCCATGGTGCCGCCCATAAGGGAAATAAGCTCCCTTGTCATAACAAGCCCTATTCCTAGTTCGTCAATTGGGCAGCAACTAAAGTCAGTATTGCTAAAAGGCTGAAATATACACTGTAGATTTTCCTCAGATATGCCAATACCAGAATCTGACACACTGAGTTCAAACATTTCATCAGCTCTATCGCATTGTACAAAAACGCTGCCTCCCTCTTTGCTATACTTAACGCCATTGGAAAGCAAGTTAAGTATTACCTGTTTCAACCGCATCCTGTCGGCTCTGACAAAAGTCCCGGTACAGCTTTCCATGTCCAATGACACAGAGACACGACAGCTTTCACCAATAGGTGTTAACAACGATACACATTCCTCCACTAGTGCTTTCAAATTTAAAGGCTCAAAGGAAAGCTTTACCTTGCCGGATTCAATTTTCGACAAATCTAAAACATTGTCAATTAATTCAAGCAGATGACGGCCGGCTTTCAGGATTTCAGCAGTATTTTCCAACTGATATGCAGTGAGGGGGTCGTATGGGTCAGATTCAAGGAGTTGTGCAAAGCCCAGTATTGCATTCATTGGGGTATGCAGCTCATGGCTCATTAAAGAGAGAAACTCCGACTTTGCCCGGTTTGCCTGTTCAGCCTCCTCTTTTGCCTTATTGAGCTCATCCTGGATATGTTTAATTTCGGTTATGTCAGTAAGTGCGCCATCAGCATATAACCTGCCGTTTTTCTCATAAGCTAACATAGAACGGCACATTAGCCAGAGCTGTCTTCCTTCTTGATTTATTACCCTGACTTCTACCGAGAAAGGTTTGTTGTTTTCAAACAGATCGGCATAAGCGGCTTTAAGTTTGCCAACATCATCTGGGACAATACAACCAGACTTATAAATACTGACAGCATTTTGAAGTTCTAACGGAGTCTTTCCTATAAGATCCTCGACATTTTTACTTATAAAAACAACCTTACCACTGATGTCACATGTCCAGATAACATCGGGAATATTGTTTACAAGAGAGCGGAACTTCTCCTCGGAATGTTTAAGAGCCTCTGCCGTTATGTAATTATAAGTGATGTCTCTCTCTGTTAATATAAAATGAGTGACGGTCCCATCCGGGCCCATTACAGGTGACACAGTGATATCCACATAATAATGCTCACCATTAATGTCCTTATTTTCAGCTACTCCTCTGTAAACATTGCCATCAATTACCGAGGTACGTAGTTTGGAAAAAAACTCCTCTGTAAACGGCTCTTCATTGATGTCTTTGATGAGCTTTCCTACGACATCTTTTTCCATAACTCCCTTAAGTGAGAGATATGCCCTGTTGACAAACTCGATGTAACCATCTATATTGGCGATAACAACACTGTCAGCAGTGTGCTCTACTGCTGCCGAAAGTTTTCTAAGATTTTCTTCGTTTTTTTTCCTCCGGGTTATATCTCTGACTATGGCAACAGCATTCCACACTCCTTTTATTTTAACCGGCGAGAGGGACAGCTCAACAGGAAAAACGGTACCGTCTTTTTTCACTGCGGGCAGTTCTACTGTTTTCCCTATTACATTACCATGGCCAGTGGCGGCAAATTCAGGAAATGCCTTTGCATAGACATTAAAAAAATCCGGATGTGCAACTAACTTGTGTACATCCTTATTTATTACCTCTTGTGATGTATATCCAAAGATTTTTTCCGCGCCCGGACTCCAAAACGTAGCACATCCGGTATTGTCTATCATGATAATAGCGTCTGAGGCTGAGCTTGTTATCTTTTTTAGAGTTTCCTCGCTTTCCCTTAACGTCTCCTCAGCCTCACGTCTTTCGTAGATTTCACGCTCAAGCAGGGCATTTACTTTTGAATGTAGTTCCATATTGTCTTGCAGCTCTTTGGTTGTCTCTTTTGAAGATATTTTCAATTCTATTATTCTTTTTCTATAATAACTATAGAGAGCCCACAAAACTGGCAGAGAAAAAGATGAAAATACAATGCCGTAAAAGATAAACCTAAAACTACTGCCTGTACATGGAAATACACAATAAGAAAAAGTAAAAGATGCTCCAAGAAAGAAACACACTGCAACAACTGGTAAAAAATATTTTTCTAATGTTTTCTTAATATTCTCCATTGTTATTTCCCTCTAAAATAAAAGATCCAGCACCACACTTTTAATAATAACCTTTCTTTTAGAAATAAAACAAATGCTTTCCGGATCAAAACACTTTTTTTACCGGTTTGGCTGAACTATTACTAAATATGTTATCATTAATTACATGGCTAAGAAAATAGAGTTTATACCGCTTGCAAGAGACACTTTCATTGCGATAAAGTCAAACACGTTAATAATAACTCCTACGATAATATTTTCTTTGATTTTATCCATGTTCACGTATAAGTACCTTGGGCCCGGGCTTACTAAATTATCCGCATTATCCACTCAATCGCTTAAACCACAGGACTTAGCGCTGTTTAAAGAACTGATAGGGAAACTTGCCATCGCAAACATCCTAAATTTCTATATGCAGATGTTTGTTCACGCA